>JANNWX010000282.1:0-44601 GCA_031409315.1 Sphingomonadales bacterium
CGCCAAAGATGCCGACGCCCGAAGAAATGAAGGCGGCGCGCGCCGCCCGCTAAGCAGCGCGGAAAAAAGGCCGCCGAATTTCAGTCTTTGGCTGGCACCGCCAACGCCCGCACCCGGTCTTTGCGTTTGCGTAAATTGGCGCGCAATGCCTCGGCCAGTCGCCTGGCGCGTTCGTCCTGCTTCTTGCTGTCGAGGGTTCTGCTCATATCGCCGTCCGTTTAGGCGCAGTTTGCTTGACGCGTCCACAGCCTTTGTCCATAGGCGCGCGACTGGATCGCTGATTGCGGTCCAGAACGAATGAGTGCTGCCGTAGCTCAGTGGTAGAGCGCATCCTTGGTAAGGCTGAGGTCCGGAGTTCAATCCTCCGCGGCAGCACCATTCTCTCTCTTCTGTCGATCCAGCGTCATAGCCAACAACGTTTGGAGGCGGACAGGTGGGTGGGCCGCTGGCATGCCTCTGGAAGGGGCTAGAAGCCCATAAAAATCTCCTATTTGGTTATTTTGATAGCTAGGTAGCCCGGCATTGCCAACAGCGCGCTATGGCCCCTCTGAAGGGCGCACAGGGTGTTTTGGCAGTTTTGCGTGCCGTCCATTGACGCTCCACCTTTTGCCCAGCATGAGGGGGTATGCGTTTTTTCTCCGACAATGCCGCTTCGGTTCACCCGGCGGTGCTCGATGCCATGGCCCGCGCCAACGCGGTCGACACCGCCTATGATGGCGATGCGATCAGTCGCTCACTAGACACAGTGTTTTCGGATCTGTTTGAAACCAGCGTCACGGCGATCTGGGTGCCGACAGGAACCGCCGCCAACGCCATCGCGCTTGCAAGTCTATGTCCCCCTTACGGATCGATCCTGTGCCACAAGGATTCCCATATCCAGAATGACGAATGCGGCGCACCCGAATTTTACACGCACGGGGCAAAGCTCGCGCTGATCGAGGGGGGCGGTGCCAAGATTACGCCCGAGGCGCTTTTGGCCAAGCTCGCGGCAACACCGGAGGGCGTTCATTGGGCACAGCCCCGTGCGCTGTCGATCACCAATGCAACCGAATATGGCCGCGTTTATACGCCAACTGAGGTGACCGCTCTGGGAGCGATTGCAAAGGCCAGGGGGCTCGGCTTTCACATGGACGGCGCCCGCTTTGCCAATGCCGTTGCGCATTTGGACTGTCACCCGGCGGATGTCACTTGGCGGGCCGGGATCGACGTCTTGTCATTTGGCTTTGTCAAAAATGGTGGCATGTCAGCCGAGGCCTTGGTCTTTTTTGACCCAAAGGCAGCCGCGGGCGTGCATGAACGACGCAAACGCGGTGGGCATCTGTTGTCCAAGGGGCGCTATCTTGCGGCACAAATCACCGCGATGCTGGGCGGGGGCCTTTGGCTGGACAATGCACGCGCCGCCAATGCCGGGGCGCAACTGCTGGCACGTGCAGCAGGATCGCGGCTCATTCACACCGTCGAAGCGAATGAGGTCTTTGCCCGCATGTCCGCTGGTGAAGCGGCCACATTGCGGGGTCAAGGCTTTGATTTTTATGATTGGGCGCAAGGCGAAGTTCGTTTTGTCACCAGTTGGGACCAAAGCGCCGCCGACATCGCCCAATTTGCCGCCGCGATTGCCGCATTATGATCAGCCGCCAGTCGCCCGGGATGCGCTCGCCACGCGTCCTCATCCCCTTTGCCATTGTCACCCTGATTTGGGGATCAACATGGATCATCATTCGCGGCCAATTGGGGCAGGTCGATCCCAGCTGGTCGGTCACTTACCGTTTCCTGATCGCCGGGATCATCATGCTTGGCTATGCGCGGTTGACCGGCCAACCAATCGGCCTTGACCGCCGGGGCCACGCGTTCGCCGCAGCATTCGGAATTGCGCAATTCGTGTTCAACTTCAACTTTGTCTATCAAGCGGAACGGCATGTTACGTCTGGGCTGGTTGCGGTAGTTTTTGCTTTGCTGATCGTTCCCAATGCTGTGCTTGGGCGGCTGTTTTTGGGTAATTCTGTCTCCACGCGATTTGTCTTGGGGTCCGTCGTTGCGCTCACTGGCGTGGCGCTGTTGTTTGTGCAGGAAGCACGCGCCGACCCAGCAGCGATCAGCGCGACAGTGATCGGTGTCGGTTTGACGCTGGCGGGCGTTTTGTGCGCATCTGTCGCCAATGTCATGCAGGCCAGCCGCCGTGCCGCGGCACTGCCAATGGCAAGCTTGCTTGGCTGGGGGATGGTGTGGGCGACATTGGTCAACGCACTTCTGGCTTGGGCAAAGGCCGGGCCACCGACAATCGAATTGACCTTCCCTTACCTTGCGGGCCTAGCCTATCTCAGCATCATGGCCAGTGCGGTCGCCTTCACGCTCTATTTCGGGACAATCAGACTGATTGGTCCGGCAAAGGCCGCCTATTCAAGCGTCCTGATCCCGATCATCGCAATGACATTTTCGACGATTTTTGAAGGATATCGCTGGTCGTTGCTCGCTGCTGGCGCGTGTATTCTGGTGCTCATAGGCATGTTGATCGCGCTCGGATCACGCCGCGTGCCACGCGATAAAGCAGACTCGCAACCTACAGCCAATTAGGTTAGACCGTCTGAAAGGCTCGGCAAGGGGCCACAGGTCAGGGGAGAGATATGGAACAGCTCAGCGGTCAGGACGCCAGTTTCGTTTATTTTGAAACACCCACCACGCCGATGCATATCGGGTCGGTTGGAATCTATGATCCCGCGACCGCGCCTGGCGGCTTTGTCCGGTTCAAAGACATTTTGCGGCATATCGAAAGCCGTCTTGATGGCGCGCGCAGTTTTCGTCAGAAACTGGTGCGCGTCCCCTTCGATCTTGATCATCCCTATTGGATCGAGGACGAAAATTTCGACATGGAATATCATGTCCGCCACATCGCGCTGCCCGCACCCGGCGATTGGCGTCAGCTTTGCATTCAGGTTGCCCGGCTTCATTCGCGGCCGATGGATCTGACGAAACCGCTTTGGGAATTCATTATTGTCGAAGGGCTCGACAATATCGAAGGCCTGCCCAAGGGCTGTTTTGCCTTGGTCAGCAAGGTCCATCATGCCGCTATTGACGGCATGTCCGGCGTTGAAATGTCGGCGGCTGTTCATGATTTGACGGCCGATGCGCCCAAGACGGAGCCGAAATCCGGCTGGCAGCCCGAATCCAACCCGCCGGTGGGTGAGCTTTTGTTCCGGACATGGGTCAATTCAATCCGCCAGCCGGTGCGCTTTGCCCAGACACTTATCAACACCGTTCCCGGCATTGCCCGGCTTGGGCGCGAAGTTGCCGGAGGTGATATTTCTCTCAAGGGCACGAAAATGGCCCCGAAAACCGTCTTCAACACCAAAGTGTCATCGCACCGTGTGTTCGACGGCGTGGACTTTCCTTTGGACGCGGTGCGAGCGATCAAGGAAACGCTACCCGGCGCGACCGTCAATGATGCGATCCTCGCAATCATTGGTGGCGGGCTGCGTGATTATTTGCTTGGCCGCAAGGCGCTGCCCAAAGAAACGATGACTGCAATGGCCCCGATTTCGGTGCGCGATGACAAGGAAAAATCGGCGCTTGGCAATCTTGTGTCGGCGATGGTCATCAACCTTGGCACGCACATCGCCGATCCGCTCGAACGCCTCACCTATATCAATGCGGCAGCCAAAAACTCAAAAGCAATGACCAATGCCGTCGGGGCGCGGACGTTGACCGATTATAGCCAGTTGATCCCGTCGGGTCTCGCCGGGCTTGGCGCGCGGCTCTATACGCGACTGGGGATTGCCAATGCCCATGCGCCGGTGTTCAATTGCGTTGCAACCAACGTGCCGGGTAGCCGCGTGCCGCTTTACTTTGCGGGTGCGAAAATGGTCAAAATGATGGGGATGGGGCCAATTTTTGACGGCATGGGTCTGATCAACACAATTTATTCCTATGAAAAAGACATTGCCATTTCCTTTACCAGCGACCGGGTCATGATGCCGGACCCGTCGGCTTATGCCGCCAGCCTCCGCCGGTCGTTTGAGGCGCTAAAAAAGGCGACAAAAGGTGCGCCGCCCAGCGCGCCAGCGGCAAAGGCACCTAAAGCGGCCGGGTCAAAGGCGACGATCACAGCGGCGCCAAAGCCGCCAATCGCCGCTGTGAAAAAACCAACAGCCAAAGCCGCCAAGCCGACTGGAAAAGTGTCGGCCAAAACGTCGAAGCCCGCCAAGCCAGTGGCAAAAGGTGCGAAGAAGGTCGCATCCAACCCGAAAAAGAAGGAGAAACAGTGATGGCCAAGAAATCAGGACCAAAGGAAGCCAAAGAAAAGAAGGTCAAGCCATCGGTGGCAGAACGGGTCGCCGCGCCGGTCAAAAAGGCTGGAAAGACAATTCGTGATACGGCAACCAAGGCTGTCGCCAATACGATTGCGATTAACACGACCGTGATCAACCATGCCGAGGCCAACGCGCACGATGCTTTTGCCGCGCTCCGCAAAGTCGCCAGCGCAAGAACGATTCAAGACGTGGTCAAAGTGCAGACCGAGTTTGTCAAAGCGCAAAGCGTCCGTTCAACCGCGCAGGTGCGCGAAGTGGGCGAAATGATTGCGTCATTTGGACGCGATGCCATCAGCATGTTACGCGGAAAATAATGCTCTCTCGCCGCTAGACACTCCGTTACTGCGCATGCCCGGATGACGGGTAAAAGAAGTTGCGGGCCCCCTTGCGGCGAAAGGGTGTCCACTTCCCGTCTTGTTGCGCCAATCGATCGGCAATTGCGTAAAGCACAACCGGGTTGACGCCCAACCCACAGTGGCTGCCCTTCACTTCGATATTGTCGGTCGTGTCCGATGCCGGTTCCAGACAATTTTGCCATGCAACCACACCGTCATTGCGGGTATAGATGGCGGTTGACGGCACCGGCGGCACGGCGTGGCTTTCTTCAATCTGGGCGCGCGTTTTGGGGTCGCTCAGCTTGTGGCCGGTCAGCCTTTGGTAGCTGCGCCAGGCGTTGGACGACCGCGGATCACCAACAATGGGTGACCCCAAGGTGATAACTTGACGGACAAGATCAGGCCTGCGCCGGGACAATTGCCGGGCCATCATACCGCCGAGCGACCAGCCAACCAAGCTCACCCTTTGACCAGTCTCAGCGTGAATCTCCTCCAACCGCGCGATCAGGCGTTCGCCCTCATGACCTATTGCGCGGGGGCCCAGATTGCGTCCCAACCGCCAGGCATGGGCATCATACCCCATAAAATTCAGGAAACGGCGGAGCAGCCTTGTCGATATGTCGGTCGTTACAAAACCGGGTAGAACGAGCACTGGATGCCCGTCCCCGCGCGGGCCGGTGAGCAAGGCTGGCGTTGCCCAGGGCAGGCTTCCCATCTCAAACAGGGCGCGCGGCAATTCTGTCAATGCAAGAAACAGTGATGGTGGCGGCACATGGCCCGCAGCTTGAACAGTCAAAAGCAATCCTCCCGATCCGGTGTAAAGCCGATCTGGTGCCGGTCCTTGGGCAAAGTTGACCGTAAAATGCCGGTTGGGTCAATTGTCTTTTGCAACGAGATTGGCAAAAATTGCGCGCAACCCCTCAAAATGGTTGGAATACCGCGGTTTCCAATTCATGACCCGCTTTGCCTTTGCATTGGAAACACGCCGGTTTTCTGCGTAAAACGACCGCGCCATAGGGGAAAGCAATGCTTCATCAATCGTCTGAAGCGCCGGATATGGCCTGCGTAACATGTCGCACGCGGCTTCGATGACCTTGTTCTGATGGCACGGCTGGTCATCGGCTAAATTATACACGCCGGCCGGCGCGCTAAGCCCCGCAACGACGCCCGACACAATATCATTGACATGGACGCGGCTGAAAACCTGATCCGGAAGATCGATCCGGTGCGCTGTCCCTTGCATGACCCGGTCGAGCGCCGATCGACCCGGGCCGTAAATGCCAGGCAAGCGGAAAACCCGTGCGCCAAGAGTTTGCCAATCGGCATCCGCTTGATTCCGGCTTGTGCGCCTTCCTTTGATCGGCGCCGTTTCATCAACCCAAGCCCCGCCCGCATCCCCATAAACGCCGGTTGATGACAGATATCCGATCCATTGTGCTGGGCTGTTTCGTATTGCCGCGCCGTATCGCGTCAAAACTGGGTCGCCGTCAGCGACGGGCGGGACGGAGGATAATATGCAATCGGCCTGCGCGAGGGCCAGTTCCACCGACCCGGCATCCTCAAAGTCAATCGTGCCCGCGCGACCGGTTGAAACGACGTGCCAGCCCCCTGACCTCAGCTTGGCCGCGATGCGGGATGCACAATAGCCAAGGCCAAAGATCAGGATGTGCGGCATAGCGCCATTGTGTGCCGCGTGATCACTGGTTAGGCAAGGTCCATGCTTGATATCCTAAACGCGCCCGCCGCCCCTGCTGTTATCCGTCGCGCAGAGTATTGCCCGCCGGATTGGCTGGTTCCTGAAATGTCACTGACGTTCGTATTAGGCGCGGAGGCAACGCGCGTCACGGCAGTGCTGTTGGTGACCCGGAATGGCGATCACGATCACCCCGTCTCGCTCGACGGTGACGGGTTGGTGCCCTTGACGGTGCGGATTGATGGCGAAGAAACCGCAAATTGGACACTTGAGGGCGGCAAACTAATCATTGCGATGACGGGAGATTTCGCGCGGATAGAAACTGAAGTGGAGATCAATCCGGCTGAAAATACCCAGTTGATGGGGCTTTATGCCAGCGGCGGATTGCTTTGCACCCAGTGCGAGGCCGAAGGATTTCGGCGGATCACATTTTTCCCGGACCGGCCTGATGTCCTCTCGCGTTATGTCGTGCGGATGGAGGCGGACAAGGCCCGCTATCCCGTCTTGCTCGCCAATGGCAATTGCACCGGCCACGGCGATCTCCTAGATGGCAGGCATTGGGCGGAGTGGCGCGATCCTTTTCCCAAGCCAAGTTATCTGTTCGCGCTGGTCGCTGGCAATCTGGTCGCCAATCGTGATCAGTTTACCACCATGACGGGTAAGCTGGTTGATCTGGCGATTTGGGTCACGGCCGATGACGTTGCAAAGACCGACCACGCCATGCATGCGCTCAAGCTCAGCATGGCGTGGGACGAAAAGGTCTATGGCCGCGAATATGACCTGGGTCAGTTCAACATCGTTGCGGTTGCCGATTTCAATTTTGGGGCGATGGAGAATAAATCACTCAACATATTCAATTCGCGCTACATTCTGGCCGACCCCGAAACCGCGACCGATGTCGATTATGATCATATCGCCGGCGTGGTGGCACATGAATATTTCCACAATTGGTCCGGAAACCGGGTCACCTGTCGTGACTGGTTCCAGCTTAGCCTGAAGGAAGGTTTCACGGTTTTTCGCGATCAGTGTTTTTCCGCTGATCTTGGCTCTGCGGCGGTCAAGCGGATCGACGATGTTCGGGCGCTGCGCAGTAGCCAGTTTACCGAAGATTCCGGCCCGCTTGCGCACCCGGTTCGGCCCGATTCCTATATGGAAATCGCCAATTTCTATACTTCAACGATATACAATAAGGGTGCCGAAGTCATCAGGATGATGCACATTCTGGCTGGCCCGGACGCGTTTCGCAAAGGAACAGATCTTTATTTTGACCGGCATGATGGCCAAGCCGTCACGTGTGAGGACTTTGTTCTGGCGATGGAGGCGGGGGCCGGGCTGGATCTGGCGCAATTCCGGCGTTGGTACGAACAGGCGGGGACGCCCGCGGTCGACGTGCGTATCGACCATGATCCGATCAGCAAATCAGCAATGTTGCATCTGTCCCAGACATTGGCGCCAACCCCGGGGCAGCCTGTCAAATCACCGATGGTTATCCCGCTTAAGATTGCCTTGTTTGATCGGATAACCGGCACGCATCAGGGCGAACATCTGATCGTGCTGGATCAGGAAAACGCGGCCCACAGTTTCCAGGGCTTTGCCCAGCCGCCCATTTTGTCAATCAACCGCGGCTTTACCGCGCCCGTCATTATCAGCAGCGACCAAAAAGGCGCGGATCTCGCGTTTCTGTCAGCGCATGATGATGACGCCTTTGCCCGCTATGAAGCGATGCAGCAGTTGATGGTGGATACTCTGGTTGGCGCGATTGCTTCTGGAACGCACGATCATCACACAATCGTTAGTGCGGTCAAGGCGACGCTTGAAAACAACGCGCTCGATCCGGCTTTTGTTGCGGAATCGGTGCTCTTGCCGTCGGAAGCCTATTTGGGTGACCAGATGTTGGTTGTCGATCCCGATACGATCCACAAAGCACGTGAAGCGTTGCGCAAGACATTGGGCCAAACCCTCGCCGACCATTGGCGCGCCGCCTACGGGCGCAACCAAGCAAAAGACTTTGTCTATTCACCCGAGGCAAAGGGCGCGCGGCTGATGAAGAATGTGGCGCTTGCTTATCTGTCGGCGGCGGATGACGCAGCAGGAGCATCGCTGGCGCTAAGGCAGTTTGAGACGGCGGACAATATGACGGATCGGCAGGCAGCCCTGTCGACACTTGCGAACAGTGCATCGACTGACCGCATCGTGGCGCTCGATATTTTCTACAATCGCTACCGCGATAACGCGCTTGTTCTGGACAAATGGTTCACAACGCAGGCGCTCTCCACCCGATCCGACACGCTGGACGCGGTGTCCGATCTGCTTGGCCACCGCGATTTCACCCTCGCCAATCCCAATCGGGTTCGTGCGCTGGTCGGCGCGTTCGGGGTCAACCAGTTACATTTCCACGCCAAATCCGGGCGTGGCTACAGGTTATACGCAGATGTTCTGATCGATCTTGACAAGATCAATCCGCAGACGGCGGCAAAATTATTGCCCCCGCTCGGTCGCTGGCGACGTTTTGATGAGGGCCGCCAAATCTACATGAAGGCGGAACTTGAACGGATTTTGGCCGTGGCTGGCCTGTCAAAAGACCTGTTCGAGCAAGTGTCGAAAAGCCTGGCCTAAAGGGATAGGGTCTGACCCTATTTTAGACGCGGTAGCATCTTACCAAGATACGCCAGTCGGCCAGTCGGCTTTGGGGTGATGTCCGTATGACCGGGGGTCGTCTGCGGCCCGATGACGTTGCTTGCATAGTCAAGACGCGGCCGTGCTGGCCCCAAAGTCGGCATACCGCCCGGCAAGGCCATCGGCGCTTTCGCTGATGGATAGATGAAGCCGTGGACCGGCCACTCCGTTGCCCCTAGCCCTTGGCTGGGTGCAAACCAGACACGGACTTTGCTCCAGTCATTGTCGTCTGACACGTCAATCACTTTGGCATCACGTTCAATCTGTCCGCGCGTGCCGTTGATCGGTGACCAGTTGGAATGGGTGACAAGGATTGTACGGTCATCAATGATCTTGCTGACAGCCGCGACATGACCAAGCCGCATCGCGCCGTGTGGTTGAAAGGCAAGAACGGCCCCTTTTTTGGGCGCTTCGCCGCGTTTGTATCGCCCTTCGGCCTGCCCCCACCAAGTGTGGGCATCACCGTAAATCTGAATCCCCGACATTGATCGCGCAATCGGCACGCATTCCCAGTGGCGTGACGGCGGAACGCCCTGCATCGGGATGGCCTGAACGGCGGCAAGAGGCGCGATCACGAAGATCAGCGACAAACTGAGTTTTAAGCGAAAATCAGGCAAGGGGTGCGGTTCTTTCTGGAGGTGATGAAATGCCTCAATGCCAAAACATGGTTTGAAAAGGCTTAACGGCGTCAAATTTTTGACACATCGGCTAATCGTTAAGCCCCTTGCGTCCGCCGACGTTTGCCAGCATTCACATTGGCATGTTTGCGCATTTTCACCCATCTCAGACGCCAGCGTTGGTTATTGATAGGGCCGCGCTCGACCATAATCTGCGCGTCATGCAGGACGCCTGTAGCGAAAAGGGCATCAGGTTGCGTGCGCACGGCAAGATGCACAAATGCGCGACGCTGGGGCATTTGCAAGTTGCTGGCGGTGCCGTTGGGCTCTGTTGCCAGACGGTGGGAGAAGCAGAGGTTTACGCAAGGGCGGGCATTGCCGATCTGTTGGTCAGCGCGCCAGCACCGGCATGGGGGCCGCCGCGTTTGGCATCTGTGGTAAATGAAACAGGCGCGGCCATCGCTGTCGTCGTCGATAGCATTGCTCAAATTGAGCGACTTGATGCCGCCGCCTGCGCCGCCGCTGTCGTTCTGGGCTGCCTGATTGATGTCAATATCGGTATGCACCGCGTTGGCTGCACCCCGGATGAAGTTGTTGGTTTGGCGGCACGGATCAAGGCCTGCAGCGGCCTCCGCTATGACGGGATTCAGGCCTATTTCGGCCATCTCCAGCATCTCGAAAACCGTGCAAAGGCCAATGCTGCTGGGACGGAGCGACTTCGCACGCTCGTTCTTGCCCTTAGAGCAGCTGGATTACCGCCACGTCAAGTGACAGGAGGAGGCACAGGGACCTATACGCTCGATCTGGCTGCCGGTGTGTTTACCGAGCTACAATGCGGCTCTTACGCTTTGATGGACGTGGAATATGGCGACTGCGGCGGCCCACAAGGCGCGTGGCAGTTACGGCCCGCACTGTTCATCGCGTCGACGGTCATTTCCGCCCGGCACAAATCGCATGTGACGATTGATGTCGGGTTGAAAGCAACCAGCATGGATGTGCCGCCCCGTATCGTTGCGGGGGCCGCGCCGGGCAGCGTGTGGCGATCTCTTGGCGACGAACATGGTGCGGTTGTGCATCCGACAGCGCGCGGCGGTGATGTTGAAGCCGATGATGCCAATCCGGATATTGACTGGCCCGTTGACGCGCCAAAAGAAGGCGACACCGTTTGGCTGCAACCCGGGCACTGCGATCCGACAATCAATCTGTACGACGGATTTTGGGCGGTGGATGCCACAGGTGCTGCAGAATGGTGGCCTATTGACGCCCGCAGGGTGACGCCGTGACAGCCGTTGCCATGCTGGCCAGCGATTTCGCCTATTTGTCGGATCTGGTCCGCGCCCACGGGGCTGAAAGGCCAGATGCGATTGCAGTCGCGGATGAGGTCCGCCGCATCAGCTGGATTACGCTCAATGACATGGCAGATCGGATTGCGGGGCGCTTGCAAGCCGAGGGAATTGGCCCAGGCGGGGCGACGGCGATTGTCGGGCTGAACAGTGTCGCACAGGTCGCGGTGTTTGTCGCTACGCTGCGGGTTGGGGCGATTGCCGGTTTGATCACCAATTCTGCGACGGGCGAAGCCATGGCCGCAATGCTGGCCGATACTGGTGCACGCCATCTTTTCCTAGATGCTCAGGCGGCAGAGACGCTCGGTAATATCGATACCGGCGTCGTCAACCGGATCGCGATGGATGGCAGCGACGCGGGGATCCCGCTCGATATGTGGATGGATCCTGACGGTGCCCGGTTGGCCCCGGCGGACCCCGGCGAAAAAGGCGGTTTCAATATCATCTATTCATCGGGAACCACTGGAATCCCAAAGGGGATTGTTCACAGCCATGCGATGCGTTGGCAACATATTCAGCGCGGTGCCCCGGCATATGGCGCGAACGCGGTCACGATCCTGTCGACGCCGCTCTATTCCAACACGACGATGGCGTGCTTTCTGCCGACGCTGGCGTCAGGCGGAACATCACTCTTCATGGGTAAATTTGATGCACGGCGCTTTCTGGAACTGGCGGAACGCGAACGTGCGACCAATGTGATGCTCGTGCCGGTGCAGTACCGCCGATTAATGGCCTTGCCCGCGTTCGACCAATATGACCTGTCGTCATTCGTGATGAAATACTGCACGAGCGCGCCTTTTGCGGCTGAATTGAAAACCGATGTCCTCAAACGCTGGCCCGGCGGGCTCGTCGAAATCTACGGCCTGACCGAAGGCGGCGGAACGTGTTTGTTACAAGCCCATAAATTTCCCGACAAGCTCCACACAGTTGGCCAGCCCGCTCCTGGCCATGACATGCGGGTGATTGATGAAGACGGGAAAGAATTGCCACCGGGGTCGATTGGCGAAATTGTCGGGCGGTCAGCGGCGATGATGACAGGATATAATAACCGCCCGGACGCAACCACCTCGATGCACTGGCATGATGCTGACGGCAATCTGTTCTATCGTCACGGCGATATCGGACGCTTTGATGAAGATGGGTTCCTGATCCTGATGGACCGGGCCAAGGATATGATCATTTCAGGCGGGTTCAACATCTATCCAAGCGATCTTGAGGCGAAGCTTTTAGAATATGACGGCGTGGTCGAAGCGGCTGTGGTCGGCGCGCCGTCGGATGACTGGGGTGAAACACCTGTCGGCTTTGTCGTGCTGAGACCGGGCGTTACTGCAGATGCCGTATTAGCCTCTGTCAATGCGATGCTTGGCAAGACGCAGCGGATCAACCGCTTGGTTGTTTTAGACGCATTACCGCGCAGCGCCATCGGCAAGGTCTTGAAACGCGAATTGCGGGATCAACTGGGACGGCCCGGCCCCGGTTGATCAAGAACAAGCGGCTGGGGGACGTCCGCGCTTTGCCGTTGCGCTGACCTCGACGGTGACGCCGCGTCGTCGAAGCGCTTCACGCAACAGCATTTCCACTTGACCGTTTACGCTGCGTAATTCGGTCGCCGCCGCCCGTTCGATCGCACCATAAAGGGCTGGATCGAGGCGGAGCGGAAACGCCTTTTTGGAAGGGGCGGCCACAATCACTTATCAGTAGAGCGAGCCTGTGTTGACCACAGGCTGGGTATCACGTTCGCCGCACAGCACAATCATCAGGTTTGATACCATTGCCGCCTTGCGTTCGTCATCCAGTTCAACAACTTTCTTTTCGGACAGCATTGCAAGTGCCATTTCGACCATGCCAACAGCACCTTCGACCAATGTTTTGCGGGCGGCGACCACCGCTTGCGCCTGTTGGCGGCGGAGCATCGCGCCTGCGATTTCCGACGCATAGGCAAGGTGCGTGAAACCGCATTCGTCAACGCTGATCCCCGCAACTTTAAGCCGGTCGGAAAGTGCGATGCGCAATTCGCCGCCAACTTCATCATGATTGCCGCGCAAAGTGACTTCCTTATGTTCGATATCATCATAGGGATAGCGCGAGCCTATGGTCCGTACCGCCGCCTCAATCTGGGCCATGACAAAGGCTTTGTAGTCATCGACGTCGAACATGGCCTGTGCGGTATCCGTGACCCGCCACACAACCTGCGCGGCGATCTCAATCGGGTTGCCGCGCAGATCGTTGACCTTGATCTTGTCGGAAATCACATTGTTGGCGCGCGCCGAAATCTTTGCCTTACCCATCCACGGCCATACCCAGCGGAGTCCTTCTTTCCGGCATGTGCCCCGGTATGCACCGAACAGGGTAATCACCGCCGCCTGATTGGGTTGCAGCATGTAAAAGCCGCTAAACCCAATCGCCGCGCCCACCATCGCCATAATGGCGACCGGCACGTGCGAAAGGCCCAGCGCCTCATTGGCAAGCCCGATAATCTCCGTTATTCCAAAGGCCAGCAAAGCCAGCGCAACCAACAGCATCAAATAGCCACTAAACGTGGCCGCGGTCCGTTCGCTGCTCGCGTTCAAAGCACCCCTGTTCGCAATGTCCGTCATCATATCCTCCGGTAAAAGATGATATCATATTTATATCATTTTACAGGGGAGTCAAGGATGCAGTTCCCACCTTGGTCTAAGAGTGATTTCGAGTTAAATGGGACATTTAACGGCTCGGAAATCACGGTAAAACAAGAGTTTAGCTCCCCGTTTTGATTCAATCAAAATGGGGGGCTAAAATATCAGCCGCG
Source organism: Sphingomonadales bacterium (assembly GCA_031409315.1). GTDB lineage: Bacteria > Pseudomonadota > Alphaproteobacteria > Sphingomonadales > Sphingomonadaceae > Aquisediminimonas. The sequence continues at coordinate 13,757 of JANNWX010000282.1, forward strand.
TGACATGCCCCATTTTTCGGCCAAGCCTCGCTTCGCCCTTGTTGTAAAGATGCAGATGGGTATCTGGCCCGGAAAGATATTGCGCCCAGTTGCCCGCATCCGGGCCAATGATATTGTCCATCTCGACGGCTACGGCGGCAAGCCGGGTTGATCCCAGCGGCAGGCCGCAAACGGCGCGGATATGGTTTTCAAACTGCGATGTGACGGCACCTTCGATTGTCCAGTGACCACTATTGTGGACGCGCGGGGCCATTTCGTTAAAGATCGGGCCATCGGCGCTTGCAAAAAATTCGATGGCAAAGACGCCAATATAGTCCAGTTTTTCCGCAATCCGCCGGGCGAGCGCGCGGGCCGCCGGAATTTGTTCAGCAACTGCGGGTGGGGCGGGAACGGTTGATGCTGCCAAGACACCGTCCTTATGAACATTCTTGGGTGCGTCCCAAAATGCGATCTGGCCGCGCTGGTCGCGGGCGACGATCAACGAAAATTCATGATCGAACGGGACCATTGCCTCAAGAATCGCGGGTTTCCCATCAATCGCATCCCATGCGGCATCCCCGTCTGCGGCCTTGGTAAGCCGCGCCTGACCTTTGCCGTCATAACCGAAGCGTGCCGTCTTCAGGATCGACGGCGTGCCAACCTGTGTGATCGCAACGTCAAGTTCCGCTCGGCTGGTAACGGATGCCCAGTTTGCCGTTCTGCCACCGCATTCTGTGGCAAATCTTTTTTCGGCGACCCGGTCCTGTGCGATTTCAAGTGCGGCCACAGGCGGCCATAGCTTCACATGCTTTTCAACCTCAGCCAAAGGCGCGGCATCTATATTTTCAAATTCAAACGTGGCCACATCGACCGATTTGGCGAACCGTGCCAGCGCCTTGCGGTCGCCATAGTCCGCGCAGGTGAAGGCCGCGCTGACTTCGGCGGCGCAACTGTCCTTGTCGGGGGCAAAAATATGCACGGGATAACCAAGATTGGCGGCGGCAAGTGAGAGCATCCGGCCAAGTTGTCCGCCGCCGATTATGCCAATGGTCGATCCCGGCGGAACGGGGGATATAGTCGTTTTCGTCATATGGGGTCGGTTGCGACCCCGTCTGTCTGTGCCTGACGCCAAGCAGCAAGCCGGGCCGCAAGGGCTTCATCAGACAGCGCCAAAATGGCCGCTGCCAGCAAACCGGCGTTGATCGCCCCGGCCTTGCCAATCGCCAGCGTGCCAACCGGAACCCCAGCGGGCATCTGGACGATGGAGAGCAGGCTATCCATGCCGCTGAGCGTTTTTGATTCGACCGGCACACCCAGCACCGGCAGCGCCGTCATCGATGCTGCCATACCGGGCAAATGTGCGGCACCCCCAGCCCCGGCTATGATGATCTTCAATCCGCGCGTTGATGCTGATTTGGCATAATCAAACAGTCGGTCGGGTGTGCGGTGTGCGGAAACGACCTTTGTCTCATGCGCAACCCCAAGTGTGTCGAGCATATCCGCCGTGTGGCGCATCGTTTCCCAATCGGACCTGCTGCCCATGATGATGCCGACTTTGATCATGTGGCGTTGCCCCGCTTCATTAAGGGAGGGTGGGTAACCGTTTTTGGCGGCTAAGGGAATGGCAAACTATGGTCAGGCTATTTAGCGTTCGGACAAATAATAACGGTCACGTGCGCTCAAATCATCGGCCAAGTCATAGACAATTGGCTGGCCGGTTGGGATTTCGAGCGAGGTGATTTCGTCATCTGGGATGTTCGACAGATGTTTGACCAGCGCGCGCAAAGAGTTGCCGTGGGCTGAAATCAGCACCCGTTTTCCGGCGTGCAATTCTGGTGCAATGCGCGTTTCCCAATAAGGGAGAACGCGCGCTATCGTGTCTTTGAGGCTTTCAGTGGCAGGGATATCAATCCCGGCATAGCGGCGATCCCCCGACAGATCATAGGCGCTGCCTGCCGCAAGCGGTGGCGGTGGAATGTCGAACGAACGCCGCCAGATATGGACCTGCGCGTCACCGTGTATGGCCGCAGTTTCGGCCTTGTTGAGGCCGGTCAGCCCGCCGTAATGGCGTTCATTCAACCGCCAGTCCTTTTCGACCGGTAACCACAGCCGCCCCATTTCTTCGAGCGCGAGATTGAGCGTCTTGATCGCCCGCGACTGGAGCGATGTGAAACAGCAATCGAAGTCGAGCCCCCTGTCTCGCATCAACGCGCCGGCCGCCTTGGCTTCGGCCACACCCTTTTGTGTCACATCAACGTCCCACCAGCCGGTGAACCGGTTTTCAAGGTTCCACGTTGACTGGCCGTGGCGGATGAGGACGAGTGTTGGCATGGGTTTAATTCTCCGGTCTTAGAGCGCGAAATATAACAGGTCCTGACCCTAGCCAAATCTGGCCCGCAGCTCGAATTTCAGCACTTTCCCCGTTGCATTGCGCGGTAAAATATCAACGATTTCCAGCCGCGCGGGCTGTTTGAACCGGGCCAGCTTATTCCCGCATAGTGCCCGCAGGTCATCAAGTGTTACCTGATGCCCCGGCTTCACAACGACGACGGCGCAGCCACATTCCCCCCATTTCGGGTCGGGCAGGCCGATCACCGCAACTTCATGGACCGATTCAAGTTCGTAAAGAACATTTTCAATCTCCGCCGGATAGACATTTTCACCACCTGATATGTACATGTCCTTCACCCGGTCTTCGATATAGAAATAGCCGTCCTTATCCTGCCGCCCGATGTCTCCTGAGCGGAACCAGCCATCGACGAACGCTGTTTCATTGGCCTCTGGTCGGTTCCAATAACCCGGGGTGATATTCTTGCCCCGGATCCAGATTTCGCCGAGTTCGCCCGCATCAGCTTCGCTGCCATCGGCCCGTGCGATATAGGCTTGGCAGTGCCGCCCGGCCTTGCCCGCTGACCCGATCTTGCCGGGCACATCCCTGCGGTCAAGGAACAGGCATCCAGCGCAGGTCTCGGTCATCCCAAACCCTTCCTGGATCACGACGCCGCGGTCATACCAGGTGCGTAGCAAGCTTTCGGGCACGCTTTCCGCCCCGCATGTTGTGGTCTGCATCCGCGAGAAATCTGTCCCCAGAAAATCGGGATGGGCCTGCATCGCGTTGTACAGAGCGGGCACGCCCAGAAAATGGGTGACGCCAAGTGTCGGGTCATTGAACACGCCGAGCAAGCCGCCGGCATCGAAGGTGCGGGCGATCACCACTGCGCCGCCAAGACAGAGCGAAACCAGAGTATAGCCCATCAAACCGCCGATATGGAATAACGGCATCATCACCAGCCCGACCATGCGGCTTGATGCATTGGCAGACGCAACCGAAGCGGCGACCGTGAAATGGAATTGCGCATGGTTGAACATAACGCCCTTTGGCGTTCCCGTCGTCCCCGATGAATACATGATCATGCACAGATCATTTTCGGACTGGGGAACCATGGTGTAAACGGGTGTTGCAGCGGCAATCGCCCGTTCAAAATCACTATCGCCCCCACCTGCATCCATCGCAATCCAATGGTCAAGGCTGGTCTTTTCGCGCAGTGCGGCAACAATGGCCGCCAGTTCGCTGTCATAGAAAAAGGCCTGTGCCCCGCTGTCATCTACCATGAACGCCAATTCATGCGCGGTCAGCCGAAAATTGAGCGGGGTATAACAAGCCCCGATCCGCCAACATCCAAATTGCACGTCCAGCATATCGGACGAGTTCATCGACAGGATGGAGACCCGGTCGCCCTTCTGGATACCGATAGCGCGCAAATACCCCGCAATCCGTGCCACCCGTTCGTGCATCTGGGCGTAGCTGTGCTGGCGGCCGCTATGCAAGTCGATCGTGGCAATCTTGTCTGGATCGCGCGACGCATTGTCGGCGATCCAGTCAAACACGATCAGATCGTCGGATGTGCCGTAAGGTTGATAATTCTGTTGCTGATTGTCCAAATGTGCCTCCCCTGATTCGCTGGGCAAATAATGGACCAGATCGGACAGGATCGCTAGCTTTCAGGGCGCACCCGACACCATTGCGTACCAATTGCAACGCGTTGCGCCATTCTCGTGCGGGCGGATATGACGCTCTACCTCTGGGTCCTTGTCCTAGATTGCGAGGCACCATCTCTTTATGCAAAAGATATTTGCATAAAGAGAGCGATTCCGGTATGGCATCGGCATGACCACTTACGGCTATGCCCGCGTCTCAACAGACGGCCAGACCCTCGATGCACAGCGCGCGGCACTTGTCGCCGCTGGGGCCGCAAAGGTGTTTCACGAAACCGCGAGCGGCATAAAGAGCGACCGCAAGGAACTGGCAAAGGCGCTCAAGGTGCTGGGGGCAGGGGATACGCTGATCGTTACCCGCCTCGACCGGCTGGCGCGCTCAACGCGCGATCTGCTCAACATTCTCGACACGGTGGCAAGGGCGGGAGCGTTGTTCCGCTCGCTGGGTGATCCGTGGGCCGATACCACAACCGCGCATGGCCGGTTGATGCTCACGGTGCTGGGCGGTCTGGCCGAGTTTGAGCGCGAGCTGATCGTTACGCGGACAGGGGAGGGGCGCGCCCGCGCTGTGGCACGCGGACAGCATATGGGACGCCCGCCAATGCTTACCGCCCATCAACGCACCGAAGCCCTGCGCGCGCTTAGCCGTGGCACTGCAACGCAGGCTGATCTCGCGCGCCGGTTCAACGTCAGCCAAAGCACCATCTCCCGCCTTGGGGACAAGCTCATACCCGAAAAGGCGCGGGCCGCCTTGGATGCGGATACAGAACGCGCTGCGCGGTTGTTCATGGCGCGCATATCGGATCGCTACGCCGTTGATCGTGCCATCCTGTTCGGAAGCCGCGCCCGCCGCACACACAACGCGACAAGTGACGCCGATATTGCCGTGGTGCTGAAAGGCGAACACGGCAAACGGTCAACCACGGCAATCGACATGGCGGGCATCGCGTTCGACGTGATGCTGGAAACCGGAATCCTCGTTGAAGCCTTGCCATTGTGGGGCGGCGAAATGGAGCATCCCGAACAATTCAGCAATCCGGCCCTGATCCGCACCATCCAGCGTGAAGGGGTGGCACTGTGAGCAAGCCCGTCACACCGGAATCCTATATGCGGAAGGCCGCTCAAGCCGTGGCGAGCGCGCATCAACTGCTTGCCGGTGGCGATGCCGACGGCGCTTGCAACCGTGCCTATTATGCCATGTTCGACGCCGCTCATGCGGCACTCCGTTCCGCCAACGTCGCGGAAACCGCTTCCACCACCAAAACCCATCGGGGATTGATTGCAGCCTTCGGTCAGCACCTTGTCCTTGGCGGGCATGTTGCGTCGGAACTGGGCAGTGCCCTCAACAAGGTCGAGCGCTTGCGCCTCCTCGCCGATTACACGGGTGATCCCGTCAGCGACGAAGATGCCGCATGGGCAGTCGGGCAGGCTGACATTTTCGTCGCGGCAATCCGCTCAGCGTTTATCTTGACATAGCTTTAATAATTCGGTGGAAAATCGCACGATGGATGAAGAAAAAACCGCGCCAATGAAAAAGGATGGTCTGGCGCTGCTTTTTATCATCGGTGCGGCAGCATTGACCATTCGAACCTTGCTTGATTCGCATTTTGGCAAAGGCACTTTGCTGTATCTTCTGGTCCCATTCGCAATTTCAATTGCGCTTACCCGTTTCACACACCGCTCTGCTCGTCCCGGACGCTGGTGGGATTACCTCAACCACATTCGTTTCGCGACCATCATATTTTTTGCGACATCCGCCCTATTGTTTGAGGGGTTCATTTGCGTTCTGATGTTCATGCCGATCTATTATGTACTCGTCACAATCGGCTATATCTTTGCATCGCTGCTTGATCGCGAAAAGGAAGATGATGGGGACAGGCTTGGTGCCTATGCACTGCCCACGCTGGTGCTGCTTCTGGCAAGTGAAGGCCTTTTACCTGCAACCACTGTCCCACGGGATCGCACGGCAACATATGTGACGGTGACGGATCAAAATATTGAGACACTGAAGCATAACATGGCCTCACCTATCGCCTTTCCGGCGGAGCGATATTGGTTCCTGCGTATCTTCCCACTTCCTGACCGCATCGAAGCAGGCAGCCTTGGGGTAGGCGACGTCCACCGGCTGCATTTCACCTACAAAAAATGGTTCTTCTCCAATTACAGCGAAGGAGAGATGCTCATCCGCATTGCCGAGGTCGCGCCACAGCATATCCGCACCGAAATCACCCGCAACACCAGCTACCTTTCTCACTATATGAAGATTGATGGCACCGATGTCCGATTCACACCGCTGGTAGGCGGAAGGACGCGGGTATCGCTCACGGTCAAATATCACCGGCTGCTTGATCCATCATGGTATTTCGGGCCGATGCAACAACTCGCTGCCGAACAGAGCGCGCGCTATTTGGTCGATACGATTATCGTGCGCACTCCCATGCAGGAGACAGAATAATGGGGAGTCTTCTGCAAAGCGGAACCGCGGCCTTCAAGGTCAATTCGTTGACTAATCTCGACACCGCGCGTCCTGACGAAGGAGAAGTGTTCTGGGATGCGCCGCGTTCCATCTGGAACATGGGCTTCCTGATCGGTGCCATATTGCTGGGGCCACTCTATTTCACATGGGGCGGGTTTATCATCTTCCTGCTGCTGTCGGCAGTCACCTTGTGCGCGGGTCATTCCGTCGGCTTTCATCGGCGGCTGATTCACCGCAGCTTTGAATGCCCCAAATGGTTAGAACGCGCGATGGTCTATTGCGGCACACTTGTTGGTATGGGCGGGCCTATCTGGACAATTGGGCTACATGATAGCCGTGACTGGGCGCAGCGCGAAGCCGAGTGTCACTGGTTCCTACGCCACGGCAAGCCCCTCTGGATCGAGGGCTTTTACTACCTCAATTTCAAGTTGAAACTCAAACATCCGCCGGGATTCGATCCTGGGCCGGAAATTGCCACTGATCCGTTTTACCGTTTCCTACAGGCGACATGGATGCTTCACCAGTTGCCGGTCGCGCTGATCCTGTTTGCAATCGGCGGTATCCCGTGGGTCGTATGGGGCGTTGTTGTCCGCGTCGCCGCCTGCACTACGATGCATTGGTTCATTTCCTATTTTGCACACAGCCGGGGGCCACAAGACTGGCATCTCGATGGTGCCGCGCTACAGGCCCATAACGTGCCTATCCTTGCCATCCCTACGATGGGCGAAAGCTGGCACTGCAATCACCACGCCTTTCCTAGCTCGGCCTGTCATGGCCTATATCCCGGTCAGATTGATCTCGGCTTTAACTTCATCAAACTGCTCGAACGAATGGGTCTGGCTTGGAATATCAAGCTACCATCAAACCTTCCGCCTCGACCGGGCATATCTCCGCTGACGCCCCGTGCGCTTTCCGTCACAGCGCCGGGACAGGCAGCGTTGTCTGCAAAGCCAGTTGCACCCCATGACTGAGACTGTGCGCTCGGCTCTTACCCAATTTCGGCGAAGCCGTGGTTTGTGCGACGACGAGGAAAATCGGCGCATTTGGCTTGCGACACTTGGAGGTCTGATCTTGCCGCTACCCAATTTCCGCTGGCGACGGGACATATTGGCACGACATGATGCTCACCACCTCATCACAGGATATGAACCCACACTTGGCGGCGAACTATCTCTGGCCGCATGGGAATTGGGCATCCGTTGTTATACCAGCCTGTGGGCTAGAATACTCTGTGCCGGTTTGGCGATTACTGGGCTGGTCGTGCAGCCGCGCACAACCATCATCGCCTATCGCCACGGGCGACAATCCGCCGACTTTTATGCCCAAGGCGAAATGACATATTTCTTTGATGTGCCACTTGCTTACGCCCGTCAAAAATTGGCTGTTTCCGGTAATAGATATTGATCGGCAGCCAAAACGAATGCTGTGAACGGTCGGAAAGGCGAGGTTTCGCTTAATCACCGCGCGCGCGCCCGATCTTCGCGCTCAAGGCTCTGTCGGTGGGCCTTCGCCCGCTTGTCCATCTGCGTATAAGAATGCCGACGTCCGCTATGCAGATCAATCGTCGCGGGTTTATCCGGGTTACGCGACGCATTGTCGGCGATCCAATCAAATACGATCAGGTCGTCGGACTTTCCAAGTGGTTGATAATGTTCCTGCTCAATACTCATTTCATCTCCCTGATTATTGAACCAACTCCGCCAGCACCGCCAGACAGTCGCGGGCCAGTGCCTTGCAGCGCTCGGGTGACCAAGCTCGTTCGGGGTCCGGGTTCATGTCATGGTCCTTGAACGGCATTTCGAGTGTCATACTGACGCAGCCCATATGGGCAAAGCGGTTGGCAAGCTGGTTGGTGGACATCGTGAGGTTCGCTTTTCCGGGCTGCGACGCGGGGTAGCCTAGCTTGGTCTGAAAATCGGGGCTGCGCACGGCAAGCGCATTTCGTAAGGCGTGATAACGCACGCCCTGATCATCGGTCCAATTGGGAATGCCTTCAAAACCGGCGATGAAATTGGCAGGAATCGCCTCATCACCGTGGATATCCATTGCAAAATGGACGCCGATCTTGTCCATTTCACCCCGCACGCACAGCACTTCCGGGCTCTTCTCCGCGCTCGGATTGGCCCATTCGCGGTTGAGGTTGGTCCCGACCGCATTGGTGCGCAAATGGCCCCTGCAAGAGCCATCGGGATTCATATTGGGCACGATGTGAAATGTGCAGGCTTCACGCAAGGATTTGGCCACCGCACTATCAGCATCGACCAGCATATCGAGCGCGCCTTCCATCCACCACTGAGCCATCGTTTCGCCGGGATGCTGCCGCGCATAAAGCCAGACCTGCGTGTCACCTTTGCCCATTTCAAGGCAGTCGATCGGCTGGCCTTCGATTGACTGGCCCAGTTCGCGGCACACAACGTCGGGCTGTGCCGCGATCCGTTGGATCAGATCGTGGTGCCGCTCCACCGAATAGGGCGCGAAATAGGCAAACCAGACTGCGTCCTGCACGGGTGTGTGGGTGATTGTCAGGGTGCCGTCCGCGTAGCTGGTTTCGGCGCACAGCCAGTCCTGCCGGTCATCGCTATACCGCGCCTTATATCCCGCCCAGCCACCGGGATACGCACTGCCGCCGCAATTGGTGATACGCAGTGTGACTTGGCGACCCTTTGCCCCCGACACGCGGAAATGGAACCATTGGTAAAAATCCGAATGGGCATCCTTCCTGATTTCAAGGCGTGCAGTGTCGCCGTCAATTGAGGTGATGATGATATTGCCGCTATCGAAAGCCGCATTGATCTGGATGGTCATGGGACCGTGATAGTCTGACCGGAACGGCCCGGAAAGTCCCTGAACAGGGCATTTGCAAGTTTTTCCGCCGCAAGGCCAGGTTGCGCGCCGGGTGCGGTGGCCGGGGCTGTCGTGTGTGCCCGCCCCTCCCAGACGATGGTGGCGTCGGCGCTGCGCACCAGTTGCACGGACAGGCGCGTGACTATGATTTGGCGGATGCCACCGCCAATCCCGAGCGCAGTGCTCACCCCGATGCCCAGCCCGCCGCCAAAACTGCCCCCGCCAATGCCGATCGACACCGGCGCTTGTTTCGTTTGCGCGCGCGTGGTTCGTTCAAAACTAACCTTGGCCAGATAGGCGGCTGGCGTGCCGTCAGGCACCTCTCCAAAACCGATTCGCGCCAGCGCCTGTTTGACGGCCGCGCCATAAGCCGCTGCTTCCAGCGACGCACCGGCATCAACCGCCACGGGTGCTGGCGCAATGGGTTGATTCAAATGGAATCGCGTCACTTCAACGGGTGGAATCGTCGCCGCGCAGCCTGAAAGGCTGGCCAACATCATTAGGGGGGCCGTGAAACGCATGACCTTTACTCCTATAGCCTGTGCCTTGACTTTACACAGATCGCCGCTTAGGCGGCACCCTTCATTTTTCAATTCAGTTCAAGAAACGGGCCAGCGGTCATGAAGATTCGCAATTCACTCAAATCGCTCAAGGATCGTCACCGGGACAACCGCGTGATCCGCCGTCGCGGGCGCACATATGTTATCAACAAGACCAACCGTCGTTTCAAGGCACGCCAGGGCTGAACGGCCCGGCAGCCGCGTGAACAGTAACGTCACGGCGTAACGACGTTGAACCCGCCCGGAAGCTGATCGAGGGCCTGTAACATTGCGGCAAGCGCCAGAGCGTCCCCGGTGATTTTGAATTCACCCGATGCCATGGCCGCCGGTATCTGGGTTTGACCAAGTAAAACAGAATCAAACACCGCACGTGTCGTCGTTAAGGTCGCGGTCGGGCTGGTGAGGTTTTCGCCCATCCGCGGGAACAGCACCGATTCGCCGACATGCAGGCCGATCTTTTCGTTCCTATCGGTAAACACAAATTGGATTGTCGATCCCGCCCGTTTCGATTTGGAGGGGTTGAACCGGGCCGCAATCGCATCCATCAAATTGGCTGTTGGCACGGCCCGGATAACTTCGAGCGTTGCGACACCCAGTGTCGATTTGGGGACGCCGTTTCGGAGTTCATTTGCCGCTTGCAGGAAATAGTTCCGCCACGTTCCGGCTTCGGATTGAAACCCCTGCTGTTCATAGCTTGACGCCAGCCATTTTTTGGCAAGCACATTGGCTGGATCGGCAAAGACGATATGGTTGAACACTTTTGAGGACCAGCGGTAATCGCCCGCATCAAACGCATTGATTCCCGTTGCCATCGCCTTGGCCAGTCCGCCCATTGCGGCGACGTAGCGCATTGATTCAGCGACCGGCGGGTGCGGATTATAATTGGCGGGAACCCCGTCCCACCAACCGAAATACCCCTGAAACACGGCCTTCGCATTATGGTTGATCGTGCCATAATAACCGCGCGTGGAAAAATCCGTTTTTGAAAAATCAGGTTCGCCAATCTGTTCGGCAATCTCGGTTGCTGTCTCCCCGCTATTGGCCAGCCTTACTGTCTGGTCATGAATGAAGCGGTATGTATCGCGGTGATGCGTGAGCATTGTCCGGACATTCGCCCCGCCCCATGTCGGCCAGTTATGCGATCCGAAAACCACATCGCTCTTGTCTCCGTAAAGCCTAAGCGCGCCGTCGATGGCTTTCGACCAACCTAGGGCGTCCCGGACTTTCGCGCCGCGCTGGGTCAGCACATTATGGAACGTGCCGGTGGCAACTTCGGATGAACAGAGCGCCTTATATTCGGGCAGGTAAAACATGAATTCTGCCGGGGCTTCGCTATGCGCGGCATCGATAAATTCGAACGTCACGCCGTCGATCACCACCGGCGCGGCCCCGGCCTCGATTTCACGCGTTGGCTTGGCGAGTGAGCCACGCCCATTTGCAGCCAGAGCCTGCCCCAGCCCGGTTCCAACCTGCGCTGCGGCATGGCGCGGTAACCCATTGCCAAACTGGAACGCGGCGCGGCGGGCCATATAGGTGCCCGCCAAAACATTTTCGCTGACAGCTTCGAGGATGAAGCCGTGGGGGGCGATAATCGGGATGCTGCCGGACGCAAGTATTTGGGGGCTCGCAATCCCGTTGACGCCGCCATAATGGTCGCCGTGGCTGTGGGTGAAAATAATGCCGCTCACCGGGCGCTCACCAAGGGTCTTGTTGACCAGAGCAAGTCCTGCCGCCGCCGATTCAACTGCCGTCAGCGGATCGACGATGATCCAGCCGCTTTTGCCCCGGATGATCGTCATCACGGCAATGTCATAGCCCCGGAACTGGTAGACGCCCGGTGTTACTTCAAACAGGCCGTGTTCGGCATTCAGCATGGATTGCCGCCACAGTGAGGGATTGACCGTGGCCGGGCTTGTGCCCTTCAAAAAGGCATAGCTGTTCGCGTCCCAAACAGTTTCACCCTTGGCGTTACGGATAATCCCGCCATTGATCTGCGCCAGTCGCCCACGCCTAGCATCTTCAAAATCGGCTTGGTCAGCAAGCGGCAACTGGGTGGCGACGCGCGCATTGGCAGCAGCCGTAGTTGGCGTGGCAACGCCCACCGGTGGCGCTCGCCCGGCGGCAAGTGCGGTTGTCGACATTGCTCCCAACAGAATAGCCGATAGTCGGGTGACTTTGCTTGTGGACATTGATCCCTCCTCATATCGAGGCGTCAAAGCCGGTTACGACCGATGCCCCTTCAATTCGTCTCCGGTCAACCGCACGACATGGAGCACATTGGTTGATCCCGGTGTCCCGAACGGAACGCCTGCCATCACAATGACGCGATCTCCAGCTTTGGCAAGCCCGTGGCGCAGCGCCATCCTTTTTGCCTTGGCGACCATTTCCTCAAACGACGTCACATCTTGCGTGCGGACGCCGTGCACGCCCCATGTCAGCCCCATCTGCCTTGCCGTTGCAAGTTGCGGCGTCAGCATCAACACATGCGCAGAGGAGCGTTCACGCGCAATCCGCCGCGCTGTCGACCCAGACAAGGTAAAACAGATGATTGCAGCCGCCGATACCGTCTTGGCAATATCAAACGCTGCGCCCGACAAGGCGTCTGCCGTCGTCGGATCGGGCCTTGTTTCAGTGAAATGCACCCGCGCGGCATAGCTTGGGTCACTTTCAACGCTGATCGCGATCCGGTTCATCATCGCCACCGATTCAACCGGCCAGTCGCCGGCGGCACTTTCCGCCGATAGCATGATCGCATCGGCGCCGTCATAAATGGCGGTGGCCACATCGGATACTTCGGCACGGGTTGGCGTCGGCGCTTTGATCATCGATTCGAGCATCTGGGTGGCGACGACAACCGGGCGGCCAAGACGGCGCGCCGCTTCAACAATCCGCTTTTGGGCAGGGGGCACGGCTTCTGGCGGCAGTTCAACGCCGAGATCGCCGCGCGCGACCATCACTGCATCTGCCATTTCCAATATGCCGTCGAGACTATCGAGTGCCGCTGGTTTTTCAATCTTGGCCAGCAAGGCCGCGCGGCCGCCGATCAACCGCCGTGCCTCGGCAAGATCTTCGGGACGCTGAACAAAGCTGAGTGCAATCCAGTCCACCCCTTGGTCAAGCGCGAAGGCCAAGTCTGAGCGGTCTTTGTCGGTCAGCGCGGCAACCGGAACCACAACGTCGGGGACGTTCAGGCCTTTGTTGTTGGATAACACGCCGCCCACTTCAACCTTGGTCATGATACCTTGCGGGTCAATCGCGGTCACACGCAACACCATTTTACCGTCGTCGAGCAGCAATCGAGACCCGACCTCTAAGGCATCGAAAACCTCGCGGTGTGGCAAACAGACGCGTTTTGCGTCGCCCGCCCGGCTATCAAGATCAAGCCGGAAAACCCCCCCGGTTTTCAGCATTGCCGATCCGTCGGCAAAGGCCCCCACCCGCAATTTTGGTCCTTGAAGGTCAACAAGGATTGTCGTGGGACGGCTATATTCCTTTTCCAGACCCCGAATCGCTTTGATCAAATCGGCTTTCTCTGCCTGTTTCCCGTGGCTCATATTGATCCGGAACGCGTCTGCACCGGCCTCAAACAATTTGGCGATCATTGCCGGCGTGTCGCTGGCGGGGCCAAGGGTTGCAACAATGCGGACCTTGCGCGCGCGCGGTGGAAGAAAGTTCGTCAAGCAATGCTCCTCTATTCGTGCCCAGCCATAGCCGCTATTCGGTGCAGATCAACCAAGGGGCTTAGGGTCAGGACCTGTTAAATTCACGTTTGTGACGATGCCATATTTGATCCGTGGGTAGGCGCGAGTGCAGCGGAATAGCGTGACTATTTCGCAATCGAGCAACGACTCCACGGGCCAAATCTGGCGTCGCCTCCGGTGGGATATTCGCGGGCGATCTGCGTCGTCGAACAAGAAAAAACCTAGACCAGGCTACGCTTTTACTTGCTCTCCTGGCATGTCATCCCGATAATAACCCATCACGAACGTGAATTTAACAGGTCCTGACCCTAGCATGACAGACATTGATTCGCTTGAAGATGCCGTAGCGGCAGCCGCTTTTCGAAGGCTGGTCCGCCACCTGCAACACCGCACCGACGTTCAGAATGTCGATTTGATGGGATTGGCCGGTTTCTGTCGCAACTGCCTCGGGGACTGGGTGGCAGAGGCTGGCGGAATGGGCAAGGCCGATGGCCGGGAAATTATTTACGGGATGTCCTCCGCCGACTGGAAAGCGAATCACCAAGGCGAAGCGACGCCCGAACAGCTTGATCGTATGGCTAAAAGTGTCGCAAAGAACCGCATTGAAAAAGCTCCAGCGGTGAATTGAGGCTGGTCAGCGGCAGTTTGAGGGGCGCCGATTTTGTTCCATCAACTCATCCCGGTCTCGCTTCAACTGGCCGATCTTTGCTTGGCTGTGCGCTGCGTCACAGGCAGGGAACGATCATCAAGGGTCGCACCGGGGCAATTACCACGTGAAAAATTCCATTTCCAAGATTGCCTCCCTGTTGCTTGCGCTGGCTGTTTTCCTGCCAGCACCGGCTTCGGCCTCATCCACAAAATTCTGGCAATGCGTCACGTATGCGCGGGAAGTTTCGGGCATTCAGATTCGCGGAAATGCCGAAACCTGGTGGGGTCAGGCCGCTGGTCGATATGATCGTGGAACGGCCCCGCGCGAAGGCTCTGTCCTTGCCATGCCAGGCTACGGCAAAATGCGGATGGGCCATGTGGCCATGGTTTCCAAAGTGATCAATGACCGTGAAGTCCTGCTTGACCATGCAAACTGGTCACGGCGCGGCAAGGTGGAACGCGACGTACGGGCGATCGACGTTTCAGCGCGCGGCGATTGGAGCCGGGTGAAAATCTGGTTTGCCGGTAATGGCGATCTCGGCACGACAAGCTTCCCGGCGCAGGGCTTCATCTATAGCGATGCGCCTGTGGCACCACAGGCCCCACGTGACCGGTTTCAGTTGAGCGGTGACGTGCTACAGATTGCCAGCCTTGAAGCCAATCCGAACGGCATCGGCAGCGGGATTGCCACGCTGCGGTAATATCCCGATTATCCCAAGGCTTCATCGAGCAGCTTGGCCAATCGCAATCCGCCTTTCAACAATTGTTCACGCACAACAGGCACCAGCTTTGCAATTGCCGCATCATCAATTTTCGCACGCGGCGGAACGGGTCCGCACGGATCGCCGCCCAATGCAACGCCGTACCCCATATCGCGCGCAACGGCCCAGTTTTCGCGGCTCCAGTCAGCGGTCGTGCCTGAACCAAGTGCCTCTTTTTCAGCATGGGTCAGACCAGAGGCAATGCCTTTTGGCCCGGAAGGCGGCGTCGTGATCGCCCGTTCTGCCAGATAGCCATCCCACAAGAGGTGCAGGTTGATCCGCCCTTCCGCGATGCCGTAAGCTGCCTTTACATCATTGCCGCCGCGGTCAGACCGGTCGCCAGCATGAAGCGGCATGTGCAGATCGCCGACAAAATGGGACAGAAAAGCGAGGGCCATCAGCCGCTCACGCGCCGGAACCGAACTATCCTTCAACAATTTGACGGCGCGGTCGATTTGGCGCGACAGGCAGTGCCCATCCTTGCACGCAGCCGTCAGGTCGAACGGCTTGCAGATATCGACATTTTGATAATGCCAGGAAAAGGCATAGTCGAACCGCGCCCCAAGCGTTTTAACGCAATCTGGCCAATAGGAAGCATCTTCGAGCGATTTGAGAGGGCAGGTTGGCGTTTCAACCGATGCCGCATGACGCAACAGATTTCGGATTGCCTTACGGGTTTGCGGCTGCACTTGATCCATTGCAATCGTCGCCACAGTATAATGCCCGAATTCCCACCATGCCGATGCCGGGCTGGCCGTGATGAGAAGAAGGATGAAGGTCAAAAACCATCTATTCATCGCCGTAAATTGCCACGCTTTGTTGTCCGTTTGAATCGATCAAACCGCGATACATGCCCGGCGTGTTGAAACTCCAGCCCGCAGCGCCGCAGGGCGAAACAAAGATGACACCGCCAGCGCCGCCCAATGCCTGCACATCGGCCATGATCTGATCCGCAGCGGCAACCGGGGCCTCGCCGAGCAACCTGATCCGGGCGCAGATTTCATGGGCGACGCCCGCGCGGATAAAAAACTCCCCAGCACCGGTTGCGGAAACAGCGCAGGCGCGGTCGTCGGCATAGGTTCCCGCCCCGATCAACGGCGTATCCCCAATCCGCCCCCACCGCTTGCCGGTCAACCCGCCGGTTGATGTGGCGGCTGCGACATGGCCGTCCTGATCAAGCGCCACCGCGCCCACCGTCCCATATTTCAAATCAACATCATACCAACCGATCTTTTTCGCTTTCAACTCGTCTAGCTGTCGTCGCCGTTCGGGCGTTTCGAAATGGTCGTGGGTCGCGGTTTCAAGCCCCTGTTCGATGACGAACGCCTCAGCACCGCCCCCAGACAGCAAGACATGCGGGCTGGCTTCCATCACTTTTCGCGATGCAGATACCGGATTGCGGGCATTGCTGATCCCGGCAATGGCCCCGGCACGGCGGGTCGCCCCGTCCATAATTGCTGCGTCGAGTGAGATGCCGCCATCAAAGGTCAACACCGATCCGCGTCCAGCATTAAAATGTGGATCATCTTCAAGAATGCGGACCGCCGCTTCAACGGCGTCAAGCGCCGTGCCACCAGCAGCCAGAATCGCATGGCCGGCATCTAAGGCCACCGCTAAGCCAGCCCGTGTTTCACGGTCTTGTTCGGGGGTCAGTTTACCCTGTGCCATCGATCCTGCGCCACCGTGAACAACGATCACCCAATCGGGTTTTGGTGGCGTGGGGACAGATATGTTCATGGTCTGGCTGTTATCAGGGAGTGCCACTTAATCAAAGGCTAGAACCGCATTGTCACACAGATTCCTCCCACCCCACGGGATCAGCATAGGCCGCAGGAATTAACCTCAATTTTACAGCGTTGGGCCTAACCAAGTCTGTCTTAGCATAGGGAGGCGTGGTTGATTCTGGACGGAAACTCATCGGGGGCGCTGCACCGTATAGGCCGGTGGCTCTATCCCGTCGCTCCTGCTCAGATACGGGTGGAGGTGGAACGTCATCAGTTCAACCGGGTGCAACGGCAAGTGCCGATGCTTTATGCCATCGCCATATTGAATACGCTGATCGTTATGGCGGTTTGCGCCTATCAGGGATATGCCCTGTACACCTACGGCTGGATGTTCGTCCTTATTCTGGCCGCGTCAGTGCGCGCCTTGATGTGGTCAGGACGGCGCGCCAAACCCTTGTCGCTCGTCGCGATCTCGTCTGCTCTGGGCGGTACGGTGAAAGTGGCGCTGTCTGCCATAACAATTACGGGCGTTTGGGCTTGCTGGTCCTATATTTCTGGCCTGTTTGCTTTTTCTGTCCTTATTCCGATCTCGCTTGGGTTTGGATCGATGTGTATCGCCCACTGCCTCGCCACGCTGCGGCCCGCCGCAGTGGGGGCCTTGTGCATCGGGGTCATTCCTGTCGCCGCGTTGATGATTGTCGCGGGCGATTTTAACGCCAAAGCGCTTGGTGTCAGCATGACCACTGTGGCGGTGTTGATGATCCGGTTTGTCGCTGATCAATATGACCAATTGGTGACTGCGTTGACACTTGAAAAACAGATTATGGGTCTGGCAAACACCGACGCCCTGACCAAAATTGCCAATCGCCGCGCCATAATGGCGGCAATTGAAGCCGAAGAAGCGCGGTGCAATGGCGAAGGCACATTGTTTGGTGTTGCCGTGCTTGACCTTGACGAATTCAAACATGTGAATGATGCGCTTGGCCATCAGGCTGGGGATATCTTGCTCGAACAGGTCGGCGCACGTTTGCGTGACGGCGCACATGCAAACGATATGGTTGGTCGTTTGGGCGGCGATGAATTCGTCATTCTCTTCCGCAATGTATCGGGGCAAGATGATGTATCCGCGCGCGCCACGGCCATGCTTGCGCGCCTCTGCCAACCGGTCATTTTCCGCGAAGTGCGG
The DNA here is from genome assembly GCA_031409315.1 of Sphingomonadales bacterium. Lineage (GTDB taxonomy): Bacteria > Pseudomonadota > Alphaproteobacteria > Sphingomonadales > Sphingomonadaceae > Aquisediminimonas. The sequence continues at coordinate 31,632 of JANNWX010000282.1, forward strand.
TTGCCGGTTGCGGCGAGCCTAGGTTATGCCACCTTTCCGCAAGACGGAAAGACGGCTTCGGACTTGTTGCACGCAGCAGACAAAGCCCTTTATGCTGTCAAGCACGGCTTGAAAGGGAGGGTCGCTGGATATACGGGCCACCCGGACACGAGCATCGCCGCCTAATACCAAGGTGGGGTGATCCTGACCCATGAGGACGGTTTCTGTCGGTTCTCGGCTAGGAGCGTCTGACGGGGCAATGTGATCATTGTCCCGAAGCCGCGACGCAGTCCGAGGGCCGTCAGAAACCGCCCTTCGGGTTGCCAGTCCCGCTCGCTGGACGTCGTTGCAGCCTCGAAACGATGAACCACATCGCCTTCTCGACTGCGCCTCGCCAGCAAACAGGACTGGCAATCCTCATGGGTCAGGATCATCTCACCTTGGTATTAACCGGTTTGCGCAATGTTGGGCGTGCTTGTATAGCGCCGCCATGTCTTCTATCCGACCTTGGCGCGATATCGGCCGCCGCAAATCACGCCAGATCATGGTTGGCAATGTTCCTGTCGGCGGCGATGCGCCGATCAGCGTCCAGACAATGACCAATACACTCACGTCGGATGTCAAAGCGACCATTGACCAGATCCGGCGGTGTGAAGAGGCTGGCGTGGATATTATCCGCGTTTCCTGCCCTGACGTCGAGAGCACCGCCGCCTTGAAGCAGATCGTGCGCGCATCGCGCGTTCCAATCGTTGCCGACATCCATTTTCACTACAAACGCGCGCTCGAAGCCGCCGATGCCGGCGCCGCGTGCCTGCGGATCAACCCGGGCAATATCGGATCCGGGGACCGGGTGCGCGAGGTCGTCAATGCTGCCAAGGCCAATGGCTGCTCGATCCGGATCGGCGTGAACGCAGGTTCGCTGGAGCGTGATTTGCTTGAAAAATATGGCGAACCCTGCCCCGAAGCACTCGTTGAAAGCGCGCTTGATCATATCCGTTTGCTCGAAGACCATGATTTCCGCGACTATAAGGTCGCGGTGAAGGCGTCCGACCATTTCCTTGCGGTTGCGGCTTATCATCAATTGGCCGACGCGGTGGATTGTCCTTTGCACCTCGGAATTACCGAAGCGGGTGGCCAGCGCGGCGGCACCGTGAAAAGCGCGATTGGCATCGGATCACTGATCTGGGCGGGCATTGGCGATACGATCCGTGTTTCGCTGTCCGCCGAGCCCGAAGAAGAGGTGCGCGTCGGCTATGAAATCCTGAAGTCTCTTGGGGTGCGCACACGCGGTGTCCGGGTCGTCAGTTGCCCAAGCTGTGCGCGGCAGGGGTTCGATGTGATCCGGACCGTCCAAAAACTTGAAGAACGGCTATCGCACATCGCAACGCCGCTCTCACTCTCGGTGCTTGGCTGTGTCGTCAACGGCCCTGGCGAAGCGCGCGAAACCGATATTGGCCTGACCGGCGGCGGCAATGGCAAGCATATGGTCTATCTGTCAGGCGTGACCGATCATCATGTGCAGGACTCGGATATGATCGACCATATTGTCAAACTGGTCGAGGCCAAAGCCGCCGAGATTGAGGCTGGCACCACGATTAGCGCCGACGACAGCCACGGGCGGGTGGCCGCTTGAGAGCCTGTTTGGGCGCGGCTGTTTTGCTGGCCGGATTGTCAATCCCGGCGGTTGCAGAAAACCGGCACACTCAGGCTGCGCCCGAAGCGCGCGTATTTGACCAGGCCCGATCAGCGCAATCGGATGTCAATATGGCCTTGGAAAGCGCGCGCTTATCGAACAAGCATGTCATCCTGATCTTCGGCGGCAATTGGTGCCATGACAGTCGGGCACTGACGGGCTGGTTTCAAACGCCGCGATTCGCCGCGATGCTGTTGCCGAAATATGAACTCGTCTATGTCGATGTCGGAAACCCGAAGGCCGGAAATGGCCGCAACCTGGATATCGCCAGCCGCTTTGGCATCAAGCAGATCAAGGGCACGCCGACCGTGCTGATCGTGACGCCGGATAGCAAGCCGCTCAACCTTGACGCGGCAGCGGGATGGAAAAATGCTGCGAGCAGGAAGGAAGAGGATATTTTCGCTTACTTTTCCGACTTCGGGGCTATTTCCTCGGCTTTTTGAACCGGTAGGTGAATTGGTCGGTATGGCCGCGAATCTCCGGTTTGAAGACGTTAAGCGTGCGGTTGTCAGCAGGATTGGCCAGCGCCTTGCTTTCGCCTGCAAAGATAAATCCAGCTGCAATCACTTCGGCTTTTAACGCCGCTGCATCAATGCGGTGCAGCGTATCGACATCGCGCATTCCTGATCCAGCCTCGGCGCTGTGATCAGAAATGACATAGAGACCGCCCGGTTTCAACGCATCCCACGCGGCCTTATTGACCTGGGCTGTCGCGTCTGCGGGTGTCTTTGGACCTTTCAAATCGTGATAATTTTGCGATGTCCAGACGATATCGGCGACGCCGGGCGGTGCAATCTGGCTGAGCGGGCCGACAAAGGCTTCGATATTGCCGCGACCGGGCTCGGCGTTGATTTTGCGACTTCCTTCGGCGGCTTTGGCGAAACTTTGCGGCCAATACGCATAGACTTTGCCCTTGGCCCCGACAGAGTCGGAAAAGACGCGGGTAAAATAACCAGCGCCGGGAAGCATTTCGACCACGGTTTTGCCCTTGGTCGCCTTGGCAAATTTGACCATCTCGGCGGGTTTGCGGTCGGCATCGCGGGCAGTGTCCGCCGCTGGTCGTGTGCTTGTGACCCCGTCTTTGGCGATCAAAACGCTCAAGGGTGCAGCGGCCCAAAGCCCCGCAATCGACAGGATTGCAACATGTTTCGCGCGCATCGACTCGCCTCCCCAAATTATCAGAGCGTGCAGGGTAACCTCCGGCAGCAAAAGGACCATTGTTTTTCGACGAACAAACCGGTTGGGGGGACGACAGTCGCGCCCAGCCCCGCTATGCGCGTCGGGCTATGTCATCAAACCCGCCCCCCAGCGCCGCAATTCCGTTCGCAGTCGCCTGCCTTGGCATCGCGCTGTTTTCGGTGATGGACGCCGCGATGAAGGGCCTGACGATAGAACTTGGTGTGTATAATGCCATGATCTGGCGGCTGGCTTGCGGTTTTGTGATTGGTGGCATTGCCTTTTTCGGGATGCGCAGTCCGTGGCCCAGCAAGCCGGCCATGCGCCTGCATATGATCCGCGGCTGTATCGGCGCGGTGATGGCGATGACTTTCTTCTGGGGAATCGCGCGGGTGCCGCTGGCCGAGGGCATTGCGCTCAGTTTCATTGCGCCGCTGATCACCCTCTATTTGGCGGCGGTGATACTAGGCGAAACGATCAGCCGGGCGGCGATGATCGCATCGATTCTTGGCATCGGCGGGGTGGCGGTCATCCTTGCGGGGCGGATTGGCGGCGGCATCTGGAACGATGAGATCATGATGGGTGTCCTATCCATTTTGATTTCGGCCTTGCTCTATTCTTACAACCTTATCCTCCAGCGGCAGCAGGCGCAGATCGCCTCGCCGGTCGAGATTGCCTTTTTCCAGAATGTATTTGCCAGTATCTCGCTTGGCATGTTTGCGCCGTTCCTTGCCATTGTCCCATCGTCTGAACATGCGCCAATGATTATATTGAGCGCGGCCCTCGCTTTCGTTTCGCTTTTGCTTTTGTCATGGGCTTATGCCCGGGCTGAGGCGCAGGTGCTGGTGCCGGTTGAATATACGGCGTTCATCTGGGCGGCGATCCTTGGCTGGATGGTGTTTGACGAGGCGGTGACGCCCGCAACCATCCTTGGCACGGTCCTTATTGTGGCAGGCTGTATCATTGCCGCCCGGCAAAAACCCGCTGTCGTCGCACATATAGAGACAACAGCGATTTAGCTTGATATGGGCGCGGCCCATGACGATTGAACCCACACTCTGCGAAACGATGGCCGACGTGCGCGCAGGCGTTGACGGTGCGGATGCCGCACTGGTGGCGCTGCTGTCGCGGCGCTTTGCCTATATGGCCGCTGCCGCCCGGATCAAGACTGACCGCACCGCCGTGCGCGACGAAGCCCGTAAGGCGCAGGTGATCGCCAATGTGAAGGCGCATGCGCGCGCATCTGGCGTGCCAGAACCGCTTGTTGCGGCGCTTTGGGAAATGCTGGTTGAAAGCTCGATTGCCTATGAAATGGCGCTTTTTGATGCGGAGGAAAAGACATGAGCTTTGACTTGCAACCCGCCTTGTCTGGGGAAAGCCTGATCCTGCGCCCGCTGGCTGCTGATGATTGGGCCGGCCTTTTTGCCGTCGGATCTGATCCCCGCGTCTGGGCATTGCATCCGGTGTCCGACAGATATCAGGAGGAGTCTTTTCGCGCCTATTTTGCCGAACGCCTGGCCTGTGGCGGTGCGTTGGTGGTGGTCGACAGGGTGACCGGTGCCGTGATCGGATCGTCGAGTTTTGCGGGTTATGACGCGGCAAAGAGCAGTATTGAAATCGGCTGGACCTTTCTTGCCGCGTCGCATTGGGGCGGCAATGCCAACCGTGAAATGAAGCGGCTGATGCTTGCCCATGCGTTTCGCTTTGTTGACCAGGTGAGGTTTCGGGTGGGTGAGAATAATTTGCGGTCGCGCGCAGCTATGGAAAAAATTGGTGGTGTATTAACGGGCCGGGTTGAAGCAATTGTGATCGGCGGCGTCGCGGTCAACCATGTGATCTTCGCCATCATGAAAACGGATTTTGAAACGACCGGGCTGGGCCATGAACTCATAAATATCAGGCCTGAGGTTTGAGCCGAAAACAGCAAACTGGCATCGATCTCGAACGAAAACGCCCTTGAAGATAGGTAAACTATCTTCGGCGGACCTTTTCATCCGATATCTTCCCCAGTTTACTGCCTCAGACCTGATATTTATGAGTTCATGACCTAGGCCGCTTATGAAAAGCTTCGCTTCACCGCCGTCACCAGAATAAGCGGCCACGCGATCATGCCGCCGCCCAACACGAGTGCCGGGTCGAGGAATAAGCCGAGAATGGACATCGCCCCGCCGCCAATCATGATCAAACCGGCGTAGCGCATCCACCCACTTCCGCGGAAAATCAGCGCACCAACACAGCCGACGGCAACACCAAGCAGCGCAAATTTGGCACGAACGGCTGGCATCAAAATGTCAATCATGCCTTGCGTGCCGGGCAAAGCATCGACAATCCGGAGCAGCTGGATATTTTCCACCTGATCACAAATGGCCGCGACGATGGCGGCAATGAATCCGGCCAGCACAATCCGGCGCCCGCGCGGGCCTACATCCCTGCCGAGCGCGACCAAGGCCGCGATCAAGGTGAAAAGGTAGGCAGGAACAAAGCCCATAATATCAACCCACACTCCGGTGACATGCGCCTGCGCAAGGGCGGATTTGCAATGCGCGGGAAACAGGCTGGCCACCTGATCGGGATTGGTGACGAATTCCAAGCTGAGGATCGGTTCACCCGCCGGCCCTGGGCCGCAGGCGTTGATGCCGGGAATCTGCCCGAATGAAATGGAAATCCCAAGCATGATGAACGCCAGCAGCGCGCAGCTTCGCCACGCGGTCACAGCCCGTGCTCTTTCGCGCGCTCGATACAGTCGAGGATGATCTGCTTCGCCTCGTCGACCCCGCCCCAGCCTTTGAGCTTTGCCCATTTACCGGGTTCAAGGTCTTTATAATGCTGGAAAAAATGCTCGATTTGCTGGGTCACAATGGGTGGTAATTCGTCGTGGCTGGAAATTTCGGAATAATAAGGAAAGGTCGTGTCAACCGGCACGGTGATCAGCTTTTCATCGCCGCCTTTGTCATCGTCCATCAGCAGCACGCCAATAGGTCGGACGCGGATGACCGCGCCGGGCACAATCGGTGAGCGTGCGATGACCAAAGCGTCGAGCGGGTCTCCGTCTTCGCCCAACGTGTGGGGAATGAACCCGTAATTGGCCGGATACCGCATCGATGTGTGCAAGATACGGTCGACAAACAACGCGCCTGACGCTTTGTCGATCTCATATTTCACCGGTTCGCCGCCAATCGGCACCTCGATCAGGACGTTAAGACTGTGCGGCGGATTGTCGCCAGCGGGGATCAGGTCAATTCTCATGGGCGGGGCCTTAGCAGAAGATCGAGGCTGCCGTCACCCACCCCGGTTTTTTCCAGCCGCGGATAGCGCAGACCTCCGGACCATTCGATCATCACATGGCGCAACCGGTCACCAGATTTGACCAAGAGGCGGATCGGGTCTTTGCTGCCTTTCGCGTTGGTAATGGCTTCCTTCAGGATATCATCGCCATACACCAAATCGCCGATGGCGATGATTTCGGTGCCAATTGTAAGTCCGGCATTAAACGCCGGGCCATCCCAGATCACTTGCGTCACTTTTCCGGCTTTTCCGATCACTGCGCCAATCGAATAGGACAGGTTCATTTCACTGCCGCTCGTTTCGGTATCTTTGAAAAAAGGCGTTGGTGTATCGCCATAGGTCAGTCGGTAGCCGCCCTGGGTCAGCCCCGAAAGCGGCGCGCCCGCAGCCTTTTCGGTCGTGCGCTGTTTGAGGAACCCCGCCCAGTCAAACGGGGTGATTTTACTCATCGTGGTTACAATTTCATCCAGATCAAACGGTTTGGCGCTCCAATCGCCGTCTTTGGTGCCAAAAAAGGCACGGGCGAAATCATCCATCCCCTTTTTATTGGCAGTTTGCGCGCGGATGATTGCGTCGGATTCCAGCCAGATCAGCAGCCCTTCATTATAATAATCCTCGCTGCGCTGGTAGCTGACCCAGCCTTTGGGGCGACGCGCCGTGATCACCGGATCATTGGTGGTGTCATCTAGCGATCTCCAGTCCCGCGCGCGCCGTATGTCTAGATTGGCAGCGATGCTGGCAAGGGCATCTAGCGTTTCCTGTTTGGTAAACAGGCCGGACCGCGCACCGAGCACATAGCCCCAGAACTGGTTCTGCCCCTCATAAACCCACATCAAATCATTGACGAGTGGGGTCGCAAAATCGGCAACCATCTGGCCAACCGGGCGGCGGTGTTTGCCGACCCAGCTATGGCTGAATTCGTGGGCAAGTAGATTGCGGCGGCGCGGCCCTGCATCCCAGTCGGTAAAATAGCCCGGGTTCGCGCCATTTTCGGATGATCGGTGATGTTCAACCCCGATGGCACCCATCTTGTCGGTCAGGGCCAGCAAGAAATCATAATGGTCATACTGCCGCGTCCCGAACAGCTTGACCGCCTGATCGACCAGCTTGCGGTGGACGGCGATATGTTCGGGGGTCGCCGCCAGATATTTGGCCGCGTCCGCGACGATATTGAGCGTGACATTCTGGCCCAATTGCTCGGCGCGAAAATGTTTTCCGGCAAAAACCGGCGAATCGATGAGCGTTTCGTAATCGACCTTTTGGTATGTAACCGTGTCTGTGATCGTGCTTGCCGGACGCAACGCAGTTCCAGCCTGCCAACCCGGTGGATAGGTGACGCTCGCGATCACGGGGATACGCCGTGTGGCATAGCCGGCCGGATACAGTGACACCGACTGCCATTGCAGGTTGAGCATCGCGTCACTTGCAACGATTCGGCCCTGATCAGCCTCGGTCGCCGACAAAAACTGGAAAGCGATGTCGATCTGCTTGGCACCGTCGGGCACTGTCAGATGGAAAGCGTAAACGTCCACCGGGTCGCGCTTCCACGCCAGAGTCTGTCCACCGGCTTTGATGATGAGGCCTGCTAGCTTCTCGATCTGACCGCGCGGCGCATGATTGCCGGGCAGCCATTTCGGGAATTGCAAGGTCAACGGACCGCTGCGGGCGACAGGAATTGTCTGTTCCACCTTGAAAATTGCCCGCGTGACGTCTGTTGCATCGACGCGCAAAATCATCGTGCCGGGATAGGGCGTATCAAGAACGGGTTTCTGGGCAAAGGCTGGGACGCCAAGCAGCAGGGCGAACGCAAATATCAAGCGGGGCATAATCACTCCGAATGCAAATCTAGTGTTGGTGCGAACATGACGGGATTTGCGCACATCGTCCAGTGGCGATAGGGGCTGGTCTATGGCTAGACACGAAACCCCAAGGCCCATTCGCGGCACGCAGGACATGCTGGGCGATAGCGCCGACCGGTTCCAGCATGTGGTCGAGACGTTTGACCGCGTCCGGCGGCTTTACGGGTTCAAGCGGATCGAGATGCCGGTGTTTGAAGCAACGGCGGTTTTCGCTCGCTCGCTGGGTGAGACGACCGACGTTGTGTCGAAGGAAATGTATACGTTCGAGGATCGCGGCGGGGACAGCCTGACGCTGCGTCCCGAATTTACCGCCGGGATTTGCCGGGCCTATCTGACCGAAGGCTGGCAACAACATGCGCCGTTGAAAGTCGCAACCCACGGGCCTTTATTCCGTTATGAACGACCGCAAAAGGGCCGCTTCCGACAGTTTCACCAGTTGGACGCCGAAGTGATTGGCGCGGCTGAGCCGGCGGCGGATGTTGAATTGCTTTGCTTTGCCGATCAATTGCTCAAGGAATTGGGGATTGACGACGGGGTGACCCTGAAACTCAATACACTTGGTGACGGCGGATCGCGCGATGCATGGCGAGCGGCGCTGATCGAGCATTTCGAGGCGCACCGGGGTGAATTGTCAGAGGATAGTGTCGAGCGCCTCCATAAAAACCCTCTGCGCATCCTCGACAGCAAAGACCCGCGTGACCGGCCAATCGCGGACAGCGCGCCCGACATTGATATGTTCCTGACAGACGAGGCCCGCGACTTTTTCGGCAGCGTGACCGAGGGTCTGAACGCATCGGGCGTTGCTTGGGAACGTGACGCTCGGCTGGTGCGCGGGCTGGATTATTACCGGCACACCGCGTTCGAATTTGTCACCGACCGGCTGGGTGCGCAGGGCACGGTGCTGGGCGGCGGGCGTTATGACGGGCTGATGGAGGCACTCGGCGGGCCGCCAACGCCCGCTGTCGGCTGGGCCGCCGGGATTGAACGGTTGGGGATGTTGGTCGGAGCTCCGACAATTCACGACCCAATAGTGACCGTTGTGGCAGATCGTCCAGAATGGCAGGCACAGGCAATGGTATTGGCTGGCAAACTGCGCTTGAGACACTTGGCGGTCAATCAAGCCTATCGAGGCAATTCCAAACGCCAGTCCGAGTTGGCCCATAAAAATGGATATGACGGCATCATCTACCTACGGAACGATGAAATACAGCGCGGAGATGTCGACGTGCGCGCCCGCCCGAAGGACGATTGGGCACCATGGTTACACGTAATGCACTTGTCGGATGATGAAAGTGTCCGAGATCGTATAAATGCCGCCCTAGCAGAAATCGTCGCCGAAAGCCGCCAATGACCGCAATATCAGAATCCAGAATAGCCGCCTTGCTGGCGCGGCGCGATGAGGTGTCGGCTTTGCTGGCCACCGGCGGGGTGGCGGCGGACAGGTTCGTGTCGCTTTCCAAGGAATATGCAGAGCTTGAACCTGTGGCGGGTGCCGCAGCAGAATTGCAGCGGCAGCGGGCCGAACTTGTTGACCTTGAGTCGATGGCCGACGACCCCGAAATGCGCGACATGGCCGCTGACGAGGCTGAGGCGATCCGGGCCAGCCTCCCCGCCGCTGAACGTGCACTCGCATTGTCGCTGCTGCCCAAGGATGCCGCTGATGAACGGTCCGCCATGCTTGAGGTTCGGGCCGGGACGGGCGGCGATGAGGCGGCGTTGTTCGCTGGCGACCTGTTCCGCATGTATCAACGTTACGCCGAAGCGCGGGGCTGGAGGGTTGAACTGATCTCCGCCTCTGCTGCCGACATGGGCGGGTATAAGGAAGTCGTCGCTTCGGTCACGGGCAAGGGCGTGTTCGCGCAACTGAAATTTGAAAGCGGCGTCCACCGTGTCCAGCGGGTGCCGGTGACAGAAAGCGGCGGGCGCATCCACACGTCTGCGGCAACGGTCGCAGTTCTGCCCGAGGCCGAAGAGGTTGACGTGCAGATTGATGACAAGGATTTGCGGATCGATATTTACCGGTCATCCGGCCCCGGCGGGCAATCCGTGAACACCACCGACAGCGCGGTGCGGATCGTGCATATTCCGTCTGGGCTTGTCGTAATCCAGCAGGATGAAAAATCGCAGCACAAAAACAAGGCAAAAGCGCTCCGGGTGCTGAGGACGCGGTTGTATGAACTGGAGCGCGAACGGCTGCATTCGGCAAGGGCGGGCGCACGCAAATCTATGGTTGGATCGGGCGACCGCAGCGAACGCATCCGCACTTATAATTTTCCGCAAGGGCGGGTGACCGATCACCGGATCAACCTGACGCTTCACCGGCTGCCCGAAATTCTGGAAGGGGCGATGGATGAACTGATTGGCGCCCTGATTTCGGAGGATGAGGCGGCTCGGCTCGCCAATCTTGATGACGCGAACTGAGGCTCTGAACGCCGCCACGGCCCGGCTGACGGGCATCAGCGACACGCCGAGGCTGGACGCCGAACTGCTGTTCGCACATGCTCTTGGGGTCAGCCGCGAAGCGATGCTGCTCGGTGATTATCCTTCGGCGCCCGGATTTGCAGCATTGGTTGATCGCCGCGCCGCCCATGAGCCAGTGGCTTATATTACCGGCACATGCGATTTCTGGACGCTGAGCCTTAAGGTGACGCGCGATGTGCTTATTCCGCGCCCCGACAGTGAAACCCTGATCGAGGCGGCGATTGATCATTTTGGCGAACAAAGCCCGGCGACAATCCTTGATCTAGGGACTGGCTCTGGCGCTTTGTTGCTGGCTGCACTCGATCATTGGCCGGATGCAACTGGTGTCGGCATTGATACATCGGATGCTGCGATCCAGGTCGCACGAAACAATGTTCGCCGCCTAGGCATGTGCGAGCGGGCGACGATCCGGCTTGGTGACTGGATGGGGACGGGACAGGCGTTTGACATGATCTTATGTAACCCGCCCTATGTTGCCCTTGGCGACCGCCTGCCGCCCAGTGTCGATAATTTTGAGCCTGCATCTGCGCTTTATGCCGGGAAAGACGGGCTGGATGATTACCGCAGAATCGCTCCTTTGCTTGCCGCGCAGATCGCGCCGGGCGGAATTGCCTGTATCGAAATTGGCTGGACGCAGGCCGATGCCGTCGCATCGCTGCTCTCGGCGCAGGGACTGGCCGTCTGTGTCCGCAAGGATTTGGCCGGACGTGATCGTTGCCTTGTCGTCACCGCTTGAAGTCTTAACGCATTATTGGCTTGGCATATCGCGCTTTTATGCTAGGGGGCGTAGCGAACGATACCGCGAAGTTCCGTTGCATGGGGCACGGAAACGCGCTGTCGATCCCCTCCAGTTTTCAAACCGCCAGCAAAAAGCGCGCGGTTTGATGGCTTGCCGGGACGCGGAAAATGCGTCCTTTGAGGGGCTATCCGTTGCCGGAGAGATTTGGGCAAACGCTTGAGTGTAAGGAACCACCCAATTGCTGAATAATCGTCAAGTCGGTCGCCGTCGCGGTCGTGGCCGTAGCCCGCAAGGCAATAATGGCCCGCGCGGCAATGAATCTGGAAGCCGGATTGACAGTCGCGCGCGTGGCAATGCGCCCCAGATGCTCGAAAAATTCAAGAATATGGCCCGCGAGGCGCAAACCCAGGGTGACCGGGTGATGATGGAATATTATCTGCAATATGCAGACCATTATTTCCGCATCGTTGCAGAAAGTCGTGCCCGTTTCGAAGAAACCCGTCGTCAGCGTGATGATTGGCAGGGCGACGAAGGGGAAGGCAGTGAAAATGCCGAAGCCCGTTATGCCGAGTCGGAAAACGGCAATGATTCAAGCGGCGATGACGGCGACGAATTTGATGACCGGAGCCGTGATATGCGCCCGCAACGTCGCCCCGAACCCCGCCGCGATTATGGCGCTGACAATCGGGAAGGCCGCGACAACCGGGGTAACCGGGATGATGGCGATAATCGTGATCAGCGCCCACGCCGCAATGGAAACGGCAATGGTAATGGATATGGCAATCGCGCCGATTCGATAGAAAATCAGGCCCCAACGCTTGACATAGCAATTCTGCCGCCTGCGCTTGGCGTCGTATCCGATCCAGATATTGTGATTGATGATAGCGTGCCGGTGGTGCCCAAGCGCACCCGTGCCCGCAAACCGTCAGCGCAACCGGAAACACCAACAGACGTTTGAACATTTCTGCCGATTAACAGACCGACCAACAAAGGTGGGTGAATACGACTCACGTCAGTGAAAAAACGCGCTATAGCTTCCTCAAACAGCTTGAGGGAAATTATAGGTGAGTTCTGCAGCAGACAGGATTTTTTCGCGGGCTTCTGTGTCGCGGGTGCAGTCTGCTTTGGCTTTGTTACTGCTTTTGGTTTTAGCGGCGCAGCTGGCAAGGCTGTTTTGGGCCAGCTTTGCCCCTATCGGTCCGATTGGTGATTGGCGCCCCGCGATGACGCGGTCGGGCACGGCACCCGGGATGCCCAGCCAGGGATTTGATCCTTTTTTCCGTTTAGGCGAGGCTTCTGGGCCTGCCATTGTAACGTCTTTGTCGATCAAATTATTCGGCATACGTGTCGATAGCGCCACGGGGCGAGGTTCAGCGATTATCGCTACGCCCGACGGTATCCAATCCAGCTTTGCCGTCGGGGATGAAATCATGCCAGGAGTCACCCTGAAACAGGTGGCGTTCGACGGTGTGACAATTGAACGTGGCGGTGTTTTGGAGCAGATTTTTCTTGATCAATCCGTGGTTGCGCCCATCGTATCACCGGGGGAACGAGGCGGGCTGACAGCAGTGACCGGCGCGACGATGCAAAACAGCGTTACGTTCGTCCCGCGCGTGGCCAATGGCAAGACCAACGGGTTGATATTATCTCCGGTTGGCGATGGTGCCCAATTCAATGCATGGGGACTGCAGCGGGGGGATGTCTTACTGGCGATCAATGGCAATCCGGTCACGTCGGTTGTTGCGATTTCCACGCTGC
>JANNWX010000283.1:0-3936 GCA_031409315.1 Sphingomonadales bacterium
CGCCAGCCGCATCGACCAGCACCAGCGCACTGACTTTTTCGGGATGCTGGAGTGTATAATGCCACGATACGCCACCGCCCATCGAATTACCGGCAATTGCGAAGCGCGGCGCGATCAGCTTTTCCATGACGCTGTTCACAATGTCGACATAGCGGGCATAATGATAATCGCCTGACGGGTCTGCCCCGGTCAGGCCGTGGCCCGGCAGATCGAGGCTGATAATCCGGTATTTGCCGCCAAGCCGCGCGACCCAAGGTTCCCATGTGTGGAGCGAGCTATTCGATCCGTGAATGAGCAAGAGAGCTGGGCCGTCCTTTTTTCCTTCGTCGCGGACATGGATTTTCAGCCCACCGCCCAGATCAATGAATTGCGAAGTCGCGCTCGCATATTTCGCCTTCATCGCGGCGGTATCGGTATCGGGTGTATAGCCGACCGCAAACCCGCCAATCAGCAGGAGTAGCACGACGATCCCTATCCATTTGAAAAACCGCTTCATCCGCTTCGTCCCCGTTTCCATAAAACCTAGAGTATATTGTTCACCACCTCTTGCGGGCGGCACAGGCGAACGCCCTTGTCTGTTTCCACAAGTGGCCGTTCGATCAGAATAGGGTCTGCCACCATCGCGTCGAGGATAGCGTCGCCGTCGGCATCAAGCAGTCCGCGCTCTTCGGCTGGCGACCCCCGAGTGCGCAGAGCCTGACGCGGGGTTATACCGGCCTTGGCAAAGAGCAAAACAAGTTTGTCGCGGGTCGGCGGGTTTTTCAGATATTCAATCACGGTCACATCAACACCGGGGGCCGCTTCCAATATCGCCAGTGTCTTGCGCGATGTGCCGCAATTCGGATTGTGCCAGATCGTCGCTATCATGCCTTTATCTCCGTCGTAGATCATGGCGAATGAATTTATCCGCGTAAACCTCATAACTTTGTTGCAATTGCGAGTTGATCGCAATAGAGCAAGAGCTCCTGTTGCGAATCGTTATCATTTAAGGACGCCTGATGTTTGCCCGTGTATCGCTTGTTGCTTTGACCATATCCCTCATGATGCCAAGTGCGGCCCGCGCCGATGATGCGGTTGCCGAGAGCGACACGATCATCGTGACCGGCAAGATCGAGGGATATCGCACCATCGAAACCACCAGCGGCACCAAAACCAACACGCCGATCCTGAATGTGCCGCAGGCAATTTCGGTTGTTACCGAGCAACAATTGCGCGACCAGCAAATCCTTTCGATTGCGGACCTCGTCCGCTACATTCCCGGTGTATCCGCAGGCCAGGGTGAGGGCCACCGTGACCAGATCACCCTGCGCGGTAACAATTCAACCGCCGATTTCTTTGTTGATGGCCTTCGCGACGACGTTCAGTATTTCCGAAGCTTCTATAATATCGAACGGGTCGAGGTGCACAAAGGCCCCAACGCTATGGTTTTCGGGCGTGGCGGCGGCGGCGGCGTGCTGAACCGCGTCAGCAAGGGCGCATTGGTCGACCAGAATTTGGTGGCGGGCACGGTTTCGTTGAACAGTTTTGGCGGCTGGTATGCGGCGACCGACGTCAACGCGCCAATCGGCTCGGCGGCGCTCCGTGTTAACGGCTTTTACGAAAGCCTAGAAAATCACCGTGACGCATATGACGGGCACCGTTTGGGCATCAACCCAGTGGTCGGGGCCGAAATCGGCGACGGCGTCAAGGTCCAGCTCGGGTATGAATATGCCCGCGACAGCCGGACGGTGGATCGCGGCATCCCGTCGCTTGGTGGTCGCCCGATCAGCGGATTTCGCGATGAATTTTTTGGCGTTGAGGGCGTGAATCAATCCGGCCTGACCGCGCACATATTGCGCTTTCGCGGCGAGGCCAAGCTTTCCCAAGGTCTGACATTGAGCACGCAGGCGCTCTACGGCGATTATGACAAAGCCTATACGAATGTGTTTGCCGCATCAGCGGTCAGCGCCGGGCTGGTCAGCTTTGAAGCTTACCGTGACCCGACCAGCCGCCGGAATTTCATCGGCCAGACCAATCTCGAATGGCGCGGATCAACCGGTGGCATTGATCATTTGCTGCTCATCGGCGCTGAATATACCAGCCAGCAAACCGGCAATGAACGGATCAACGGCTTTTTCGACGGCGTTCCCGTGGCCCAGACCAGCAGCGACCGGCGACGGGTGAACGGTATTGCTTTGACGTTCCCCCTTGCCATTCCCGCCGTCACTTTCCGCGCGGGTGCCGGAAACCGATCGGTTGCCACAGATTTGAAACAAGTGTCATTCTATGTGCAGGATCAGATCAGCTTTGGCGACAAAGTGGATCTGATCGCCGGATTGCGGTATGATAATCTTGACCTTGGATTTACCAACCGGGCCACGAGCACAAGTTTTTCGCGCGCTGACAATCTGTGGTCACCACGCGCTGGGCTGGTATTCAAGCCGGTGCCCAATGCGTCACTCTATATCAGCTATGCCAAATCATACCTGCCACAATCGGGCGACCAGTTCCTGACGCTGGATGCAACACTGGCAAATTTGAAACCCGAAACATTCGACAATTATGAAGCCGGGGCAAAATGGGACATCAAACCAGGGCTGACCGCCACTGTTGCGGTTTACCGGCTTGACCGTGCCAACACCCGGGCGACGGTCAACAACATCACGGTCACAACAGGTGCGCAGCGGACCAGGGGTGTCGAAATCGGCCTTACCGGCAATATCACGACCAATTGGCAAGTTGCGCTTGGCTATGCCAACACCAAAGCGCAGATCACCCAAACAACCACCGCAGCCCCGGCGGGACGCGCAATCGGGCAAGTCCCGCGCCACCAGTTTTCGTTGTGGAACCGCTTTGATCTGTCCGAACGGCTCGGTCTGGGCGTCGGGCTTTACCGCCAGACCAAATCATTCACGTCCATCAGCAACTCGACCGTCCTGCCCGCCTATACGCGTCTTGACGCTGCGGTCTTTTTCAAGCTGAGCGACAAGATCGATGCCCAGATCAACGTCGAAAACCTGACCGACTCCGGTTATTTTCCGGTCGCGCATAATGACAATAACATTTCCACCGGAGCACCGATCAACGCCCGTTTCACGGTGAATGTGAAGTTTTAGAGCGTGATGCGAAAAAGTGGGAACCGGTTTTTCGTAAATAATCACGCGACAACAAAGAATTATAGAGCATGATGCGATTCAGCTTGATCGCATCATGCTCTAGGATTTTGGCGGGGCGGGAGGCACAGGGGGGACGCTCGGCTTTTTGTAGATGTCGTGACAAGCCGAACATGTTTGGCGCACAGCGGCCCACTGCGTCGCAAAGCCCGCTTTGTCGTTCGCCCGGGCGCGACTGAGAAGCTTTTCGGTGGCGATCGCATAATCCTTGGCTTTTGCCTCAAAACCGGCACGGTCGCTCCAGATGATGGGCAGCGCCTCTGAATTGGCGGCGAGGGTTCCTTTGGGAAACAGCGACAGCAATGTCATTGCCCAGCGCGTCTGCGCCATTGCCTGAAATCCTAATGTTTTAACTTCATCGCCCCGGTCTATCGCGCCTTTCATGCTACCGAAATTGGCCGCCGACAGCAGAAATGCCGATTGTCGCGCCGCAATCACCTCGGCATTGGTCATCATAGACCTTGGGCTTTTCGCCGCCTTGTCCCCGGCCATAGCGGGTGTGGCCATCGCCAGAATCGATAGCAGCGAGGCTCCGATCAATCTATATTTGCCTATTGCGCGCATATTCCATTCCTTTGGTTTGTTCCTGCAAATGTGCGTCAGAACGCCCCAAACTGCAATACCGCGCGACGAGCCGAACCGTTCTGCGCGACCAACGTCTTTGAATGGCTCGATTTTATCAATCTTTTCTGATAAAAATTGCTTGATGAGTGGAACGCAAAACCCTTTTGAAGCAATAGATCGCCGCCAGATGTTGGTGGGCGGCGTGGCTTTGGGCACCTTG
>JANNWX010000284.1:0-7530 GCA_031409315.1 Sphingomonadales bacterium
CTGATGAAGGCGCGATACTGGACGTAGATACGCCCGCCGATCTGGCCCGTGCCGAACGGCTGTGGAAGTCGCGCTTCACTTCGGACATGATCGACAGTGCAACGTCGCGCGGCGATTTACCAAGGCCGTGAAGCCCTATTGGGGCGCGCAGTCGTTCAATAGCCGCTACACTGACGCCCTGCTGCTGCAATCGCTCAACGCGGCTTTTCAGCCGACTGCGCGCACCGATAGCGCCGACATAATAGGCATCTGACGACAACGCTGTTGCCAGCATGCTCTCATCATTGTCACGATCATGGGTGACCACAGCAACTGCAGTCCAGCTATCCAGCGCAAGTGTTTCGACTTTGGCTGAACTGAGGTAACCCATCCCGGCAAAGGGCGCATTCACGGGTCCGCCAGGATCAACCAGCACCGTTTCTGTTCCAAAATGCAGCGCAAGCCCCGCTAGCGCCAATGCGGTTGCATCGCTGCCTATGATGACCAGCCTCAATGGCGGTTCAAAAAGCGCAGAGAAGCTGTTGCCGTCCCATAGCGGCAAGGCCGGGCGGGCTTTTTCAGCAAAACGGGCAATGCGGGTTTCACCATCGCTTTGCCAATGGACGAGTTTCCGGTCACGATAGCCAGAGAGCAGCGTTGAAATTGCAGGATCATCGATTTTCGCTGGCTCTACCAAGATCGAAATACCCGCACCACAGGCCAGTTTGATATCAAACCATGGGCTACCCTCGCCATAACGTAGCAGGCGGTGTGTGTTTGTAGCGATGGCCTCCCGGCCATGGCGGGCGACATCATCTTCGACGCAACCACCGGAGAGAAACCCCCAGCAATGCTCGTCAGTAATCAGCATTTGCGCGCCGACATCGCTCGGCGCAGGGCCATCGACAGCGACCAGGGTCGCAATGGCAAAGCGGTTCAGGCTGGATGACTGCCCTATCAATAACGGACGGATATCATCAGCAATGTCTTCATGGCGGCAATGTGTCAAAGCTGGATGTTCCCTTGTCGAATGCAAGACAGTGATGTTTGCGGAAAACGGGATTGCTGTCCAGCCGTCGCTGTTAGGCGCAAGGATATTAAGGGCCGCCATCGGACGGGATGAAGACAGGGGCTTTGCTGTGAAACCTATTCCATTTTATGCCTTGTTTGCCGTAGCAGCATCAGTTGCGGCAACGTCGCCAGTCATTCTTGATGCCCGCAAGCTGACATTAGGCAAACTTCTGATGCGCTGGAATCAGCAGCGCACGTTCGCCGGGTTCAGCGCCACCCGCTAGACTCCAAACCGTACCACGAAAAGGGCCGCATAGAGTATGCGCCATTTTGACTCCAAACATCGTTCCGGCAACTCTCTGCATACCTGCCAGGTCGCTGGGAGGCGCAGAACTACGGTGGTGTCTGGCTGGTTCTCCAAAATCGTGAAAACTGCAGACTAGTTGGCGGAGAGATAGGGATTCGAACCCTAGGTACCCTTGCGGGCACGCCGCATTTCGAGTGCGGTGCTTTCGACCACTCAGCCATCTCTCCGCGAGAATGGTGGACGCGATTTTTGCCGCCTCCGGTCATCAAGAAGCGCGCGCTTAGCCCAAGTGTTCCAACTTGCCAAGCGGTGCTTGCGATTATGGGCGGGCGACACTAGATTGGGAACATGACGATTTCACACACAGCTTTGCCGCGCGATGACAAAGCGCAATTTGGACCATCGGTGGCGCATGCCCGTTTTGGCATCGGTGAGATTGTCCGGCACCGCATTTTTGCGTTTCGCGGCGTTATTTATGATGTCGATCCGGTCTTTGCCAACAGCGAAGAATGGTATCAATCAATTCCAGAGGATATTCGTCCGCCCAAGGACCAGCCCTTTTACCATCTGCTCGCGGAAAATTCGGACAGCAGCTACGTTGCCTATGTCAGCCAGCAGAATCTGCTCCCCGATGATGAGGAAGGGCCGGTTGACCATCCCGAGATCAAGGGTATTTTCGGCGATTATCAGGATGGGCGCTACGTTTTGAAGCGCGAATTGCGGCACTGACCACCCCCGCTGATCGCATTCCACGGCACAAAAAAGGGGAGGCTTCCGCCTCCCCTTTTAATTCAAGTATATGCGTTAGTGCGATCAGAATTTGACCGATGCTCTGGCATACAGGAACCGACCGTTAAACCCGAACGGCGAGAATCCCGAGTAAGGCAGATAATATTGGTTGACCGGATAAACCCCGCCCACCGCCGCCGGGCGCGCACCAAAAGGTGACCGATCCGGATAGATGTCGAACACATTGTTCGCGCCGATGGCCAGATCAAGCGCCTTGATCGGGCTGAACCGCAGTTCAAGGTCGGTGATCCACTTTGGTGAAAGCGATATGTCATCCGGGCCAAGCAAGACCAGGCTGGTCGCGTCGGCAATTGGCACTGCCGATCCCGGTGCCGTCACTTGGCCGTAACGGGTCGTCCGCGCGGTGATGCCAAAACTGGAAATCTTTCCTTCCGCGCTTAGCACGATTTTGTCATTGGGCTGGCCGTCGGTGAACCGGATTCCTTCGACACGGCCAAACAGGACAATACCCGGAATGGTCGCGAGTGGGCCAAGCGCGCTCAGCCGCCTGTCGATCGAATTCTTGGTCGTGTTATAAGCCGCAGTCAGGGTCCAAGTCCCAAAATTCCCGGGCTCAAAACGGTAGCTAGCGACCGCATCAAGGCCCTTGGTCGTGGTATCAAGACCGTTGATGAAGAACCGTGCCGCGCCAACGCTCTGGAAGCCGTTGGCATCCAGCACCGCTTTAACCGCCGTATTGACAGCTGCAGTTCCGCTACCGGCTGCACCCAGATTTTCGGTGAGCACGATCCGGTTGTCGATCTTGATCTTGTAATAATCGACAGTGAACGTCAGGCCGCGGACCGGGTTGGCTGTTACACCAAAGCTTAGGTTGACCGATTTCTCAGCTTTCAAATCCTTTGACCCCAGCGCACGAGCAACCGGACTATTCACGGCGAGCGTGCTGATATCCACCGGCAACCCGCTGATGAAATTGGTCGATGTCGTCGTGAAGAACTGCTGGTGCAGCGACGGCGCCCTAAACCCGTTGGAGATTGACCCGCGCAGAGCATAACCGGCGATGGGTTCATAGCGCGCGGCAAATTTGCCATTCACAGTGCTGCCGAAATCCGAAAAATGCTCATAACGTCCGGCAAGCGTCGTCGTGAAGCCTTCAAACAGATCGGTATCAAGCTCTGCATAGGCGGCATAGCTATGGCGACTGACGTCGGTTGCGCTGTTCGCTGGAATGCCAGGGAAGCCTTGGGCACCAGCGGCGGCCACCCGTCCGGGGAAACTGCAGATGCCGGTTCCAGCATTAAAGACGCCGACCTGCGTGGCGCAATTGACCGCCGTGGTCGCAAATGACGCCCGGAAAAATGGCCCGGTTGCATAAGATTGAACGTCTCCAGCGCGGATCTGGAAATTCTCGTTGCGATATTCGGTGCCGAACGCGACCGACAATGGCTTGGCAAGGCCAACTTCAAATTGCTTGCTCAGATCAAGGTTTGCGATGGTTTGACCGTAGCGCAGGCCACCTGCGTCAAACGTGCGTTGGCTGGCTGTGCCGAACGACGTATTGAGGCTGTTGCGCACGATATAGTCAAAGCTGTTATGGCCGTAACCCAGTGACAGGTCGGCATTCCACCCACCAAGTTCACCGCGCACACCAAGCGTTCCGGAATAATCCTCCAGATCGGTATCAATCAGCGGTAGGAACCCGTCCGGTGTTAAGGCCGTAAAATTCGCGGCATTTGGTGTTGTTGCCGATGTGATCGTCGAAAAATCCCGGTTGGCGGCCGCGCTCTGCTGGCGGTAGTTGGCAGCGCTCAGGCCGGCGCGCTTGCCATAAGAACCAAAGGCATAAACATCCCAAGCTTCGCCAATCGGCACGCTGCTGTTCAGGAAGAAGTTGAAATCTTCCGTCTTCGCATCACCATATTTGAATTCGAGACGGTTGAACGCCAGTTCGCGCGTGTCGAACAATGGCGACGCCGGACGATTGTAATTAGGCCGCAGATCATAGCCCGCCCGGTTGGTCGGATTACGATCACGATATTCAGCGGTTATGTTCACAAAGCCTTCTTGACCAATGGCAAGGCCGAAGTTGGCACCAATGGTATAAAGCTGACCGTCGCGCGCTATTCGTTCACCGCTCGACGTTGCGGATAGAACCCGGCCATCGAGAGGGTCGGCGACCGGCTGGCCAGCGGTTGATTGAAGCCCAGTGACATTGGCGACACTGTCAAGCGTTGTGATATATTTGCCGTAGCTTACCGAAGCACGTCCGCCGCTGCTCGCCTTTTTCAACTGAATGTTGATAACGCCAGCAATCGCGTCCGACCCATATTGCGATGACGCGCCGTCACGCAATACTTCGATCCGTTCAATCGCAAGGCCAGGGACCAAGTTAAGGTCAACCGCCGCACTGCCGCGCCCGACCGTGCCGTTGATGTTGAGCAAAGCCGACACATGGCGGCGCTTGCCGTTGATAAGGACCAGCGTCTGGTCGGGGCTTAGCCCACGTAGCGTTGCTGGGCGCAGGGCGTCAGTGCCGTCAGCAATCGATGGCTGCGGGAAATTGAAGGACGGGACAAGCTGGTTCAAAATCTTGTTGGTTTCGGTCTGGCCGCTGGTGGCAATGGCATCTGCTCCGATCACATCGACGGGAACCGGGCTATCCGCAATCGTGCGGTCCGTGCGCCGGGTTCCGGTCACGATGATGACATCATTGCTTTCGACAGCGGCAGCATCTGTGGTCTCTTGCGCGAAAGCCGGGCTGGCCGCGACCGCGATGGCGGAAATGGTCGCAAATAACGTTGCACGTGAAAGATTCTTCATCGGATACCCCTGATCGCTGTTGGAATAGTTCAGCCGATAGGCCGAACGGTTGATGCAACCGAGCAAAATGTGCGCACGCAGCACGATTGCAAAAACACTGTTGCAGGCTTGCCACACCGTAATATCAGCGCAGAATCGGTTGACAGGCCACGGTTCGTCATTTAGCGGGCTGGCTTTCCGCGCGAGGAGGCTTGCTTCTGGCGATATTTTTTGCGCGGGTAAGCAACTTAGATATAAAGTGATACAGCCATGTTCGCAGTCGTGCGCACGGGCGGCAAGCAATACCGCGTTGCCGCAGGAGACAAGATTGTCGTCGAAAAGATGGCAGGCGAAGCCGGTGAAACGGTTGCGCTTACCGATATTTTGTTCGCGGGCGAAGCCGGCGTCGCCAAGCCGGTTGCCGGCCTTAGCGTTTCGGCGGAAATTATCGCGCAGGCAAAGGCCGACAAGGTCATCATTTTCAAGAAGAAGCGCCGCCAGAATTATCGCCGCAAGAACGGCCACCGGCAGCAGCACACGATCCTGAAAATTATTGCGGTTGGCGCTGCTGAAAAGAAAGCGGCACCCAAGAAAGTCGAGGCGGCTCCTGTGGAAGCCGTTGTTGAAGTAAAGGCTGCAAAGCCAGTCGCACCCAAGAAGGACGCAGCGCCAAAAAAAGCTGCCGCGCCCAAAAAAGCCAAGTCGGCCGAATAAGGAGTTTTGAACCATGGCACATAAAAAAGCAGGCGGTTCATCACGCAACGGTCGCGATTCTGCGGGCCGCCGCCTTGGCGTGAAAAAATTCGGCGGTGAAGCTGTCGTCGCTGGTAACATTATCATCCGCCAACGCGGCACCCGCGTTTATCCGGGCACCAATGTGGGCCTTGGCAAGGATCATACACTTTTTGCCACCACCGACGGCCGCGTGCGATTTCACGAAGGCAAACTCGCTCGCAAATATGTGTCGGTCGATATGATGGCAGCAGCAGCGGAATAGGCGATCCATGATCGGGTCGCCCCAAGGGTGGCCCGAACGTCTGGTTTGACCAGGCATTTGAGGGAGACGGGTCCACCCCCGAAAGGGTGGATCGGCCTCCCTTTTTCTTTCTCCCTCAAAACCAACTGTCCCAAACCCGTCACAGTGCGGCATTATCGGGACAACGCATGAGGAGAATGACAATGTTCGCAAGAACCGAGCGCCTGTTGCTCAGACCCGGATGGATTGATGATGCGCCTACGTTGACAGATGCAATCGCCCATGAGGCGGTCGCGCTTAAGCTTGCGCGCCTTCCCTGGCCCTATTCGGTTGACGACGCACGCTGGTTTCTGGGGCAGGACCGGGCGGAAGGCGATGCAAACTTTCTGATATTTGCGCGCACGCAATGTGTGCCACAGCTGATTGGCGGTATCGGGCTTCACCCTGACGACGAGGGTGAGATCGAAATCGGCTATTGGATCGCGCCGCGATATTGGGGACTTGGCTTTGCGACCGAGGCAGGGCGCGCTGTTGTCGACATAGCCCGCAACAGTTTGCGGTTGCCACGTCTTGTATCAGGTCATTTCGTCGACAATCCGGCATCGGGAAATGTATTGCGCAAGATCGGGTTCACACCGACCGGTCGTGTCGTCAGCCGGATGAGCCTTGCGCGCGGCAAAGAGGCCCCCTGCGTGCTGTTTTCGCTCGACCTGAGCGGGGAAGACGATGAGGATATGCCGCCCGCCGTGCAGACAGGCAATGTGATCAGGCTGGCGGCGTAACAGGCCCGCCAGCCACACGACCAAAGACAGTCACAGCGCCGATTGCCGCTTCTATATCGGCGATTTGGACAAAGCCGCATTTCTTGGCAACGCGGCGGGACGGGATATTGCCGTGGTCAATGATGCAGCGGACCTCCTGACCGGGGAGCGCGCCGTCCGACCATGCGAGCATCGCCGTGACTGCCTCTGACGCATAACCCTTACCCCAGCTATCTGCGGTGAA
This sequence comes from Sphingomonadales bacterium, assembly GCA_031409315.1. Taxonomy (GTDB): domain Bacteria; phylum Pseudomonadota; class Alphaproteobacteria; order Sphingomonadales; family Sphingomonadaceae; genus Aquisediminimonas. The sequence goes on from JANNWX010000284.1 coordinate 6,828, forward strand.
GGCCCAGCCAGCCTCAGGAAAACCATCCAGTTCAGCAATCCCACGTTCGAAATTGGCGAACCCGCCCGCGCCAACCATGATGTCTGTATCGCGTTTGACGATCAGCCAATACCCATAGCCAATCAGAGACCAGAGTCCTGCCCCCTGACAGAAGCGCCGCCAAGCCGCATCGCGCGGCTTGGGATCGCCGCCGATGAACGCGGTCACCCGCTCATCACCCCACATCGCGGCATAGGGTTGAAAATCGTCTCGGCGAAATGCACGCAAGACAAGGCGGTCGGTGATCAGTTGCGGGGCTTTCATCCCCCTGCCCTATCAGGCGGCGCGTGCCTCGGGCAAGCGGGCGGCTTCATAGTCGCTGTCAACCAGCTTGATAAGGTCACGGTCGTCATGGTTCCACGGATGGAACCCGGGAAGAAAGAAAGCCACCCAAGGCAGGAACAATTTGCGCATCACGCCGGGCGTGCCGAACAGGAACCACAGGGTCCGAACATGTGCTTTGTAACCAACGATGCCATCCTGTCCAAGCAGGTGGATCACCCCCTTATACCGGTTGATCCAGAAATTGCGCGTTACGAGCAACATCATGATGGACTTTACCCGCCACCTTTTGCCGCGTGTCCAGTCTTTGGTCGCATGTAGCCACGTATCATACGCGACCCCTTTATGCTCGATTTCCTCGATCGCATGCCAGCGCCACATA
>JANNWX010000285.1:0-1652 GCA_031409315.1 Sphingomonadales bacterium
ATGAAAGGCGGATAACAGATCAGGGCAGCAACCCAGCCCTGCATATGGGGATTGGCGGTTCGGATATGGGCGTCGAGCGGTTTCATCGTCAACAGATAGCCCACGGTTGCAAAGGCAACGTCGATGACGAACATCAGACTGATCAGCCACGCAGCAAGGGTGAGCGGATTGCGGACAATGTCGGCAAGGGGCGCACGCACCACCTCACCAAAGCCCCCCGGCACGATGCCGACCATGAAGGCGAGAAAGAAGCCTTTGACTGCCCATGCGCGCGCATGATGGGCGATGTCGCCCTTGTCCCAACCCGGTTGCCCCATCAACCATGTGCCAAAATGCCAAGCGCCGTCGCGCGGTTCCTTTAGGTAACGGTCAATCCAGATGACATAGGGAATCGACGCCACAAACAGCACCGGGGCAGCAATGGTGAACATCTGCATCGAAAATAGAAAGTTCCCCCGCCAATACCAGCGGCCGATGCAATAAATTGCGGCAATAATGGCCCATGTCGCCCATAAACCTGCTAATTTCGCGAGTGAGAAATCCAGTGTTTCCTTAACCGGCTTGGCTTGTGACCAATCCAGCCCGGTCGACGGATTGCGGTGCACCTTATCAACCAGCAGCGACCAGAGCAGCATCGGCACCGCGCAGGCGCCGACATTGACGAGAGCCGAGTAAGGCCCATCCATCCCGAACCAACGCGCGGCCGCCAGCCAGGCCAGCATCCCGGTCAATCCCGCGATGCCAACACCAGACGATACGGCTGATGCCGGTCGCGGTGGCCGCGCGGTGGATGGTGGATGGGTATGGACGTCCATGGTCCTGCGGCTAACAGGATTTGGTCAATATCCGGTGAAGAATTGGACCTATTTGAGGGTCAAGCTCTCGACAAAGCCACCGAAATTTCTTCACGGCTGTGCGCGGCGATGGCTTTGCGATCTGCAAAGTCGGCGTGGTCGAGCACGTCAAGAAAGTGCAAGGTGACTGGTATCCGTCCTTTTCGGCTCATCAGTCGCAGGGCGTTTGTCCCCACCGACTCAGCCTCTGTCCACGCGACAAATTCGGAAAGCGGACCATAATCAAGCGCAACCGGCTGGATCGAAATCCCCTCTGGCGCTGGCACAACGGCGGCGATGAGTGATGAGCGAAACGGCAAGAGATCACGCCCGCCTGCTGTGGTGCCTTCGGGAAACAGGGTGATTGGTTGTCCGGATGCAAGTGCAGATTGCAGGGCATTCGCCTGATGATGCGCGGTGCGCCTGTTTTCGCGTTCAACATAAACCGAATTGTTGCTGGTGGCGAGCCAGCCGAGCAGCGGCCACGGGGCCATATCCGACTTGGCAACGAAGGCGCAGCCAGTGTGCCCCGCCATGGCAAGCACATCAAGCCAACTTAAATGATTGGCAATATAGAGCACATCCCGGCGAACCGGCACGCCCTTTATCGTCACATCCAACCCTGCGGCAGTGCCCGCCAGAAACAGAAAGGCCCGCGCAAATGGTGATCTTTTGCTAAACAACCTCCACAGCGCGTGTGGCGGTACGCAGAGGAGCAAAGCAAAAACCATCAATCCGACGCGCACCCAGGCGCGCGGATGGGTGCGATCAGACTTTGCGATCGAGAGCGACGCCATAAAGCTCCATCCGGTGATCGAC
>JANNWX010000286.1:0-2343 GCA_031409315.1 Sphingomonadales bacterium
CGCTTTCGCATGGGCGACTAGGGTAAAACACCCTGCTCTTTACCAAGGCCTGCAATCGCAAATACGTCGAGAGATTCTGTGGTCCCTTGGCAGCGCCGCAATCTACGGCGTACCGGCAGGCGTCGTTGCATGGGGGTGGCAGAACCACGGCTGGACAGCAATTTATACAAATATCACGGACTATCCATTCTGGTATCTGCCGCTGTCTGTGCTTGCTTATCTTGCCCTGCATGACACGTGGTTTTATTGGACACACCGTGCGATGCACCGGCCCGGCTTGTTCCGCATCGCCCATTCCGTCCACCACGAAAGCCGCCCGCCGACGGCTTGGGCCGCGATGTCATTCCACCCCTATGAGGCATTGACCGGGGCCATTGTCATTCCGGCATTGGTCTTCCTGATTCCAATCCATGTTGGTGCGCTTGGTGTCGTGCTGACCATTATGACGATTATGGGCGTCACCAATCACATGGGTTGGGAAATGTTTCCGCGCCTTCTCGTTCATGGACCATTGGGGCACGCCCTGATAACAGCAACGCATCACCAGCGTCATCACGACGCCTATAGGGGGAATTATGGGCTTTATTTCCGGTTCTGGGACCGCCTGTGCGGCACTGATCTTGGCCTTGGTGATTTCAAGCACACCCGCCCCGGCACAGAACAAGACGGGCGTAGCGCTTGACGTCTCGATCAGCGGACTTCGCAATGCCAAGGGCAATATTCTGGCCTGCATGACTGAAAAGCCGGCCTTTTTCCTGAAATGCGACAAGGATCCCCAGTCACACAAATTGCGCATCGCAGTCGGGCAGGCCGCGACGTTGCATTTCGCCGATGTCACCCCGGGAACCTATGCCATCGCCTTCATCCACGATGAAAATGCCAACAACAAGATGGATATGGCCCTGTTCCTGCCCAAGGAAGGCTTTGGATTCTCACGCAATCCCAAAATGGGGATGGGCCCGCCAAAATTTGCGAGCGCGGCTTTCACTATCGGCGCGGTGGATACGAAGTTGGCTGTGGTGATGAAATATATGCTGTGAGTATCATATAATTTATGAGTTCATGATCTAGACTAACCACCAGCCTGCGCCTATCATTCACCCTTCCCCGGGGTGTCGCGCAGAAGCGACTGAGAGGCAGGTGTAACGCCCTGCGACCCGCCGAACCTGATCCCGTTAACACGGGCGGAGGGAGGGAGCGGGCCATTCAACCCCGCGCCTTTGCTCCGGAACTAATTGGAGCAAAACTATGGCTGATCTACACGCGAGCATTGACCTCAAAGTCACCACTGGTGCGATCCGGGGGAGCAAGAAAATCCATGTGCCCGCCGCCGCTGACCCCAATGTCAAGGTGGCGATGCGCGAAATCCATCTTGACCCCAGCTGCGATGATGCGCCCGTCCGCGTGTATGACACCTCCGGCCCTTACACCGATCCGCAAGCCCGCATCGATATTATGGCGGGGCTTCCTCAATTTCGGCGCAGTTGGATCGAAGCGCGCGGGGATGTGGAAAGTTACGATGCCCGCGAAATCCGCCCTGAGGATAACGGCCAAACCGGCCCCGACAGATCGGGCGGTGTTCCTGTGTTTCCAGCCTCGATCAAACGCCCTCTGCGCGCGCGTGCGGGCGCCAACGTCAGTCAGATGCATTATGCGCGTGCTGGCATCATCACCCCCGAAATGATCTACGTGGCAGAGCGCGAAAATCTAGGCCGCGAACGGCTCGCGCAATATATCCGTGACGGCGAAAGCTTTGGCGCGGAAATCCCCGATTATGTAACGCCCGAGTTTGTCCGCGATGAAATCGCACGCGGTCGCGCGATCATCCCCAACAATATCAACCACCCCGAATCCGAACCAATGGCGATTGGCCGGAATTTCCTTGTGAAGATCAACGCCAATATCGGCAATTCGGCGGTCGCCAGCGACGTCGCGTCCGAAGTCGACAAGATGGTCTGGTCGATCCGCTGGGGTGCGGACACGGTGATGGACCTGTCGACCGGCCGCAACATTCATGACACGCGCGAATGGATCATCCGCAACTCGCCCGTCCCCATCGGCACCGTGCCGATTTATCAGGCGCTTGAAAAAGTTGGCGGCGTCGCCGAAGACCTGACCTGGGAAATCTTCCGCGACACGCTGATCGAGCAAGCTGAACAGGGCGTCGATTATTTCACCATCCATGCAGGCGTCCGACTGCCTTACGTCCCGCTCGCCGCCAAGCGCGTGACCGGCATTGTGTCGCGCGGCGGCAGCATCATGGCGAAATGGTGCCTCGCGCATCACAAGGAAAGCTTCCTCTACGAACATTTCGACGACATTACCGAGATTATGAAGGCCTAT
>JANNWX010000287.1:0-9571 GCA_031409315.1 Sphingomonadales bacterium
GGAATGACCGTATGTGAGGGTTAATGGAGGTACGAACATGGAACGCGCGTGGGTGATGATTCAAAATGAAGTCATCGAGTCTAATCTTTGGTGTTTCCCAAACAAAAACCCCGGCAGTTTCCCGCCGGGGCTTCCGTTCCGTTTGATCGAACTAAGGTCGATCAGAAGGATTTTGACAATGTCAGGCCGTAGGTCCGTGGCTGGATCGGGTAACCAGCAAAGCTGCCCGACTGAGCCACTGATGCGAACGAAGCGATCAGTGCCTTGTCCTTGGTCAGGTTGCGGGCCCACACTTGCGCCATGATGATATCGGGGTTGCCAATACCGACGCTCATGTTGACATTATTATAGTCATTGCGCCCAACCGCGAGCGTTGGCGGGATAGCGTTGCTTGTCCCGATCGTGCTGGCATAGCTATATTCGGATCGAATATAGCCACCCCAACCATTCCCGATTTCAAAATTATAGGCCGCGTTAAAGTTGACACTCCATTTCGAGATACCGAGGGGACGTGTTCCCGTAAGATCGCGGAACTGGACACCGGCGGTGCAGCGTGGATCATATGAAAAACATGCTGCGCGGGTGAACGAGTCAAAGAGCGGATCAAGATAAGTGACGCCGCCGCTGAACGTCAGGCCCCGGACCGGACGATAGGAGAAGTCGGCCTCAAACCCTTTTACAGACTGTGCGCCGGCATTAACCAAGTTGAAACCGGTGCCCGTGAAACCGTTCGACTGGAAGCCTTTGATCGTCTGATCAAAGATCGCAAGGTTGACGTAACCACCCGGGAAGCTGCCCTTGATACCGATTTCATAAACGGTCACGTTTTCCGGTCCCGCTACACGCCCGACACCACTGAGCGCCGGACGAGAATCGCGCGACAGATTGTAGGCACTGCCTTTCCAACCCCTTGAATAGGTGGCGTAGACATTCAACCGGTCGGAAAAATCATAGGCAATACGGCCCATATAGACGACTTTATTGCCTTTTTCGACGCCGGTTTCCGTCGCATTTGGATAGTTGAACGGCTGGCCGAGGAACTGGAAACCGCCGAACCCGAGTGCGGCAAAGTAATTTCCAGGTATTGGGGAAGCAAGCGTAGCTCCGGCTGGAGATAGGGACAGCGCGATGTTCCTCAACTGCGTCGTCGAGGCTGCTACACCAGTATTCAGCGCTGCGATCGGAAGCAGCGAGATGTTTGGCAGATTGTTCAAATTAAGTTGAGCAAAACGATCCGTCGAAAGGCCATTCATGAATCCCGTCTTGCTATCATTCAAATAGGCCATCCCGCCTGAAATCGTCAACTTGTCCCCGATTTTGTAATCGGCCTGACCGAACAATGAGTAAGACTTATTATCAAGGCCGTAGTCGACCCTCACGCCCTGACCCGGCTGGATATAGGTTGTTCCGGGTGCCGCACCGCCGCTGGCAATTTGCAATCCTTCAAGCAGGGGGAGCAAACCGCTCGTCAACCCGTTGACGAAAGCACGACCTTGCGTTCCCCATTTGATAAATTCAAACTTGTCGATTTGTTCTTTTGCGTAAAAAGCGCCAACAAGCCATGAAAATGGACCGTCGCTATCTGACGTCAGGCGGAATTCCTGTGTGAAGTTTTTCACGCTGGTGTCGATATTCTGATCAACGATTTTGGCCGAGGTGAAGTCGACATCAAGAAAAGTGTTATCTGTCTGTTTACGTAGCGCGGTGATCGAGGTCAGCTTGGCAAAACCCAAGTCAGCGTCGGTTTGCAGTGAAATACCCTTGCCGACCAGATCATTGGTTGGATCTGAATCATAAACAATTTCATAGTTATAGATGCGGGCAGTGTCGCCGATGCGGCCACCCAACTGTCCGCCGATGATGCCTACGGTAACCGGGCCGTTAACAATCGGCACTGCGCCGCAGCAGACTTCGGTGATTTTGCTATAATCGGCGATCAAACGGAATGACAAAGCATCCGAAGGCTCGAACAGCATGTCATAGCGCGCAGAGAAGCGGTCACGATTGTTGATTTTTGTACCAGTTGTGAGGTTGGAGACATATCCATCGCGCTTGTTGAATGAGCCAGAGAGGCGGAGGGCGACTGTATCGCTCAATCCGGCATTCAGGGACAAACTGCCTTCGCGTGTATTGTAATTACCATAAGTCGCGGTCGCTTTGCCGCTCCAGTTGAATTCTGGTTTCTTTGTAATGATGCTGATCGCGCCAGCCGACGTATTCTTGCCGAACAAGGTTGATTGCGGACCACGCAATACTTCGATCCGCTCGATTTCGGGAAGATCGGAAATCGCCGATGCTGTTTTAGACCGGTAAACGCCGTCGATGAAAACGCCGACCGAACTTTCAATCCCGATGTTACCGCTGCCGTTACCAAAGCCGCGAATGACAAAATTCGTTTGTGACGTCCCATTGAACTGTGGGACTTTTAACGACGGAACAATGAATTGCAGATCGATCAGATCGCTGATTGAGGATTGTTCGATCGTCTTGGCATCGGTTACCGACACCGAGATCGCAACATCTTGCAGCGTTTGTGCGCGCTTGGATGCTGTGACGATAATGTCATTGCTGCCTTCTTCGGCGGCGGCATCGTCGGCCTGTGGTGCTTCTTGCGCATAGACTGGTGCTACTGCGAATAACGCGAGGGCTGTCGCGCTCAATAGTTCAAATTTTTTCATGTACCCCATCTCCTGAATTGGCCATTTGGTTGGCGTGCGGCGCATATTTGCGCTTTCACTTGACGTCTGCGTCACCCGCGCGCGTTCGTCAATACGGATATGCCCCATGAAATGACGAATTTCCGGCGGGTTCAAACGGGGCGCAGCAAAACCCCTGCTTTACGTAACGTCAGCGCGGGTTGCGACGAAAAATGTTGCCTATTTGCATCACTTTGCGCGAAAAAACATAGCGTTGTTTGTGTGGCTCGACTAGAATTCGGGGATGAATGATGATGCCAAAATTCGCCAGTCGCCGGATGTTAAGCTCTCGGTTCCCGACGATGTTGCCGATGCCGTCCGCACCCTGATCCGATGGACCGGCGAAGATCCTGCGCGCGAAGGCCTGATTGATACGCCGAACCGCGTGGCGCGGGCTTGGCGAGAATATTGTCAGGGATATGACGAAGATCCGGCCCTGCACCTCTCTCGCACGTTCGAGGAAGTGGGCGGGTATGACGAACTGGTTTTGCTCAAGGACATACCTTTCCAATCGCACTGCGAACATCATATGGCACCGATTACCGGCAAAGCATCAATTGCCTATATGCCGCGTGACCGGGTGGTCGGCATATCTAAACTAGCCCGCGTCCTGCACGGATTTGCCCGGCGGTTGCAGGTGCAGGAACGGCTGACGGCGCAGGTGGCGCAGTGCATTTGGGAAAACTTGCATCCACAGGGTGTTGCCGTTGTCATAGAGGCGCAGCATGGCTGCATGACCGGGCGGGGCGTCCGCACGCCGGGCGTTGGCATGACGACCAGCCGGTTGATGGGCTGTTTCCTCGATGATCACCGCAGCCGCAAGGAAGTGCTCAGCCTGATGGGCTATTGAGTCTATTTGTTTGCATTCGTATTTTTGTTGTCATAGCTTTGACTTTGAATGAGAATTTGGGTTCGTGGTTGACGGTATTTTGGGGGAATTGGACATGAAAAAGCATATCATTTCTGCGCTGGCTTTGGTCGCCATGACGATGGGGTCGTCGGCGATGGCCGCGAGTTCAGCTGCCAAACAGGCCAAGGCCAATGCCGCCGCCGTGCGCGCCGCCGCCAAAGCTGTCGTCAAATCACGCGGAAGCGCAGAAGCTGTTGCTGACCTGCGGACCGCCGTGGCGACGGTGCGTGCTGATGTTGCGGCTGTGCGGTCTGATGAAAATGCGACGCGCGATGCCATTGCTGCTGCACGTTATGAAGCGGCCGTTACGGTGATGACGTTGAAACAGCTTAAGGCGCTGGCAAAGGCTGCCAAAAAGGCTGGAAACTGATCCGCCCGGTTTTGCTGCTTCTGACGGCGGCGCTGATCACGGCGTTTCCGGCGGGAGCCGTTGCCCAGACCAGAGATGTTGAAGAAAGGGTTGGCGCGTCTGTAACGGATAGCGGTAGCATCACATTTTCGACCGGGCTTGATTTTTCGACCGGCCATTACGGCGAAGCCCAACGCACCGATATTCTTGTCGCGCCCTTGGTGTTGCGCCTTGCCGCCACCGACTGGCTGAGCGTTTCGGCCAGTTCAGCCTATGTGCGGATCAGCGGCGCCAATGTTGTGCTTGGCCCGGACGGTGAGCCTTTGCCCGGATTTCCAGTTGCCAACACGACGCGACAGGGGATAGGCGACCTTGCTCTTGGCGCAACCTTGTCCATCCCAACTGGTGAAAGCCCTTGGCTTATCGACGTGACGATGCGGACCAAATTGCCAACGGCGGCACGATCACGCGGCATTTCAACCGGCAAGGCGGATTTTTCCGCCGGTATCGATATTTCATATCTCGTCGGAAAAATTGCGCCTTTTGCCGCACTCGATTACCGGATTGCCGGGGATCCCGCCGGATTCAACCTTCGCAATACGATATCAACATCGGTTGGTGCGACGATCATAACGGGCAAGAAGGCGGTGATCCTGTCGTATGATTATGAACAGGCGATCAGTGCTTTTTCAAAAGATGGACATAGCCTGTTCGCCGCCTATAGCGCGCCGGTTGCGAAGGGTTTGAACTTGACGCTTTACGGGTCGGCAGGGCTGTCATCGGGTAGCGCGGCCTTTGAATCCGGATTGCTGTTGAGCCTGCGTTTGGATTGATGCCTTAGACCCTGTTCGCTTTTGATGGAATCAAAAGCTGGGTCTAGATTCCTTGTTTTCCACCTTTTCCGAGCCGTTCGATGTTTCCATCTCACTCGAAAAGGCTCTAAAGTTCAAACGTCACGCCCTGCGCCAATGGCAGGGCACCGGAATAGTTGATCGTGCTGGTTTGCCGCCGCATATAGGCTTTCCAACTGTCCGATCCGGATTCGCGACCGCCACCGGTTTCCTTCTCACCGCCAAAGGCCCCGCCAATCTCCGCGCCCGATGTGCCGATATTGACGTTGGCGATACCGCAGTCGCTACCGCACGCGGACAGAAACGCCTCTGATTCTCTTAGATCATTTGTAAAGATACTTGATGAAAGCCCTTGTTTAACAGCATTTTGTTGTTTTATTGCCGATTCAAGCCCCTCATAAGCAAAGACATAGAGGATCGGTGCGAACGTTTCGTCCAGCACCGGCCCCACGTGATCGGGAAGGGTGACAATCGCTGGCCGCACGTAGACGCCGGGTTGATCGAGCCTTTTTCCGCCGGTGACGGTGCCGCCCGCCCGTCGCGCGGCGTCTAGCGTTGCTGTCATGGCGTCAAAAGCGGCTTCGTCGATCAACGGACCCATCAAAGTTGCGGTTTCGCGAGGATCACCAATCCGGATAGACGCTGCTGCCGCCTGCAAACGCGCGAGAAATTCGTCGTGGATTGACCGGTGTAGAAACAAGCGGCGCAGGCTGGTGCACCGCTGGCCACTTGTCCCCATGAATCCGAAGGCGCAGGCATGAAGGGCAAGGGCCATGTCGGCACTCGGCGTTACGATGGTGGCATTATTGCCGCCAAGTTCGAGCAAAGAGCGGCCAAAACTTCGCGCCACCCGTTCGCCAACGATCCGCCCCATCTGCGTGCTTCCGGTTGCCGAAACGAGGGCAATGCGCGGGTCATCGACCAAGGATTGCCCGACATTAGGGCCGCCGATGACCAGTTGCGCAAGGGCGGGCGGCGCATCACTGCCGAAATCTGCCACGACGGAATCGAAAATCGCCTGCACGGCGAGGGCGGTTAGCGGGGTTTTTTCGGACGGTTTCCAGATGACGGGATTACCGCAGACAAGCACGAGGGCCGCGTTCCACGCCCAGACCGCGACTGGAAAATTGAACGCGGTGATGATCGCCACTGGCCCCAACGGGTGCCATGTCTCCATCATCCTGTGGCCGGGTCGTTCGCTGGCGATTGTCAGGCCGTATAATTGCCGAGAAAGGCCGACGGCAAAGTCGCAAATGTCGATCATTTCCTGCACTTCGCCGAGGCCTTCGGACAGGGGCTTGCCGCAATCTATGGTCACCAGACGCCCCAGTACGTCCTTGTGCGTTCGCAGGGCATTGCCAAGTTGGCGGACTAGCTCACCGCGACGCGGGGCAGGGACCATCCGCCACGCCAGAAACGCGGCGTCGGCGCGCCCTATCACCTCGTCAACATCAGTGGTGGTGGCAACTGCGCCGACCATATCCCCATCAATTGGCGAATGAACGGGCAAATCGCCGCCCGTAGAGGCAGACGTGGCAACGCCAAGCTGTGACAAGAGAGCGGGGGTTTCAATGCGGGTTGGGGCTATGATCATGCCCGGCTTGTAGCTGGGTTGCAGAGAACAAAAAAGGGGCCGGTCCTAGCGAAAAGACCGACCCCCTTTATTAGTGTTGGAACCCAATCAGGCTTCGTCAGAAGCCTCTGCTTCGTCCGCAACTTCAACTGTCGGAGCAGCCTCAGCTTCGGGCGCGTCACCGGCAATGACGCCGGGTTCAGCATTGGGATCGAAATCTTCGGTAAAGCCCGATGTATCTTTTTCAAACATCGAAGCCATAACGTCGACACCCTTTGATTGCAGATCGGCTTCCTCTGGCGAGCGCGCGACGTTGATCTTGACGGTCACAATCACTTCAGCGTGGAGCGCAACCTTAACCTCATAAAGGCCAATCGCCTTGATCGGCTTGTTGAGCACAACTTGCTGTTTGCTGATCGCCTTGCCAGCGCCAACAAGCGCCTCGACAATGTCACGCACCGCGACCGAACCGTAAAGCTGGCCAGTGTTCGATGCCTGACGGATCAGGGTTACCGACGTGCCATCAACACCAGCCGAAGCGGCCTGTGCTTCAGACTTGCGGGTTTCGTTCTCGGCAACAATCTGTGCCTTGCTGGCCTCAAAAACCTTACGGTTAGCCGCGTTGCTGCGCAAAGCTTTCTTACGCGGCAACAGGAAATTGCGGGCAAAGCCGTTCTTCACGGTGACAACATCACCAATCGTTCCAAGCTTTTCGACGCGTTCGAGCAGGATAACTTCCATGTCTGACGCTCCTTATTTCACGATGTAGGGAAGCAGCCCGATGTGGCGGGCGCGCTTGATGGCTTGCGCAAGTTCGCGCTGCTTCTTGGCAGCAACGGCAGTAATGCGCGACGGAACGATCTTGCCGCGTTCGGACACAAAGCCCTGAAGCAAGCGGACGTCTTTATAATCAATCTTCGGCGCATCCTTTGCGGCGAAGGGGCAGCTTTTGCGGCGGCGGAAAAAAGCGCGGGCCATTTTATTCTCCAAATCCATAATCATCATCACGGTCGCGGCGCGGACGGCGTTCACGGTCTGGACGGTCGCTTTTGCGCATCATGGCCGAAGGGCCTTCTTCATGCGCGTCAACCTTGATCGTCATGTACCGGATAATGTCTTCGTTGATCTGCGTCTGACGTTCCAATTCGGCAACCACGTTGTTGGGGGCCGTGAATTCGAGCATCACATAATGTGCTTTGCGGTTTTTGGCGATCTTGTAGGCCAGCGAACGCAAGCCCCAGCTTTCAGTCTTGACGACCTTGCCACCATTGGATTCGACGATGTCTGTTGCGGTTGCCGACAGCACGTCTACCTGGGCCTGAGCCAGATCCTGACGCGCAAGAAACACATGCTCATAAAGAGCCATATTGCTTACCTTTCTCTACCGATCGCTGACGCCGCACCATGCGAACGCCCCTCCGGCTTTCTGCTTCCACGCAGGGTGGAGGCGGGCCTTTGGCGGACTTAACCGGGAAATGCAAGCGGTGCGATGCTATTCGATGATCGCGACGGCCCTGATCCATCCCGCGCTCGCCCGCGCGATCTTCACTGGAAAACAACTAAGCACGAACCCGAAAGCGGGTAGAGCGGCGAGGTTGGTCAGTTTTTCAATCTGGTAATAGGGCAATATCCGCCCCGCCTTATGCCCTTCCCAGATGATGCTTGGATCGCGGGTTTCAGCCCATTTGCGCGCAGTGTGGCTGAACGGCGCGTCCCAGCTCCACGCGTCAGTGCCGACGACTTGGACCCCGCACTCGGTCAAATAGAGCGTTGCTTCAGCCCCCATGCCGCAGCCTTGGTCGGTGAAATTATCGGTGCCGTAAACCGCACCCGATTGCACTAGAACGATGTCGAGTGGTTGGAGTGTGTAACTGATCCGCGCCAGTTCCGCCTCTACCTCGGCGGCGCGAACGACATGGCCAGCGGGCTTATGAGAAAAATCGAGTTTCACGCCGGGGCGGAAGAACAGGTCGAGCGGCGCTTCGTCGATCGATGGGGCAGGAGTCGCGCCGCTATTCGTCGTCGAATGAAAATGCCACGGCGCATCCATATGCGTGCCGTTATGGGTGCTCAGCGTAATGCTCTCCACGGCCCAGCCTTCGCCGTCTGGAAGATCGTCACGCGTGAGGCCGGGAAAGAAGGACGCAACCTGCTCCCACGTATTCGCGTGCGTCATGTAGCTAATCTGTGGCCGCATCATCGGCGGATCAGAGATTACATCGTTGTTAATAGGGATCGAAAGATCAATGAAGTGCTGGGCCATGCCACATGTGTGACATGACCCGCACCAAAGGCAAGGTCAGTTATTTTTTCGCGGCCTTTTCGGCGCTGTCATCGGCGATATCCTTTGCCATTTCGGCGGGATCGACCAACTTCACTTTGGTCGATTTGGTATCAAATTCCTCTTTAGTCGACGGGATCAGGTTCGGACGGCCAGCCATCACGCCCATGCCAATCTTGCAGCGGACGTATTGGGTTTCGTCGGCTTCGACTTCCAGATTGATTGTATCAGTAGCTTCGGTTGCCGTTGTGAATTTTGCCGTGCCGGGATCCGTGACATAGACAAAATATTTGCCATTGTTGGAACGGCCGATCATTGCACCATCGCGGCGGACTGTGCAGCGGATCGCTGCCCCCATAAGCGAACCGGGGCGATAAAAAACCACTTGCCCTTTGCCAGCCGGTGGTGCGGCAATAACCGCAGCTTCCTTTCCAGCCATCGCCGCTTGCGGTGCAAGAAGCAGTGCGGCTGTGGTTGCGACCATCAACATTTTATTCTTCATTCTACTTTTCCTCCGTTTGAAACTGGTTGTTCTGCAAGTGCAGGAGGCGTGACCTTGGCCTCCGAAGCAATCTGCGGAATTTGGGTATCGGCAGCAACTTTTGCATGCGCTTTCGTGTTGCTAGGCACATTTACCTGTCCACCGACAATGATAAGTGCAAGCGGACTGGCAATGATTACGGCTGCGGCCAATGCCTCATCCGAATTGTTTTTACCGCTGCTCGGCCCGTAACGAAAAGAGCGCAGCGGAATGCGAACGCCTTCATGCTCGATATAGCGCGCAGCGATGATCAATTCACCGGGCTTGCCTGCGGCTCGCGCTTTTGCTGCGTGGATCACTTGCCCTTGGCCTTCGGCACCTGCAGGGACAACGATCGTTTCACCAATCCGCACTGGCTCTGTCGTCTTGA
>JANNWX010000288.1:0-9450 GCA_031409315.1 Sphingomonadales bacterium
GTCTTTTGCGAGGTGAATGTCACCAGCGATGAAAGCGTTGCCGCTGGATTTGAAAAGGCCCGCGCTGCCCACGGTCAGGAACGCATCCTCGTCAACTGCGCGGGCACGGGCGCTGCGATGAAAACCGCCAGCCGCTCCAAACAGGATGGGTCGATCAAATATTATCCGGCGGATGCCTTCAACTGGCTGATCCAGATCAATCTGGTTGGCACGTTCCGCTGCATCGCCATGTCGGCGGCCGGCATGCTGACGCTCGACCCACAAAATGATGACGGCGAACGCGGGGCCATCGTCAACACCGCGAGCGTAGCCGGTGAAGACGGCCAGATGGGGCAGGTCGCTTACTCGGCCTCAAAAGCCGGGGTCATCGGCATGACTTTGCCTATCGCCCGCGATTTGATGAGCGAAGGTATTCGCGTCAACACCATCCTGCCGGGGATATTTGAAACGCCGCTGATGCAGGGCGCGGCACCAAATGTCCGGGATGCGCTCGCCGCCTCCGTCCCCTTCCCCAAACGTCTGGGCAAACCGGAAGAATATGCCGGGCTTGCACTGACCATGATCGAAAATGGCTATTTCAATGGCGAAGATGTCCGCCTCGACGGCGCGATCCGCATGGCGCCGCGTTGAAGGGGGGGCGCTAAAATGGCACGACCGGAAAGCTGGCGGCTCACCCCTGCCAGTTATCCGATTAGCAGTGCCGCCGACACGCGGTTTCAGGATCTGGACGTCAACGGACATCTGAACAACGTCGCGTTTGCGGCACTGTTTGAAAATGCCCGCGTCCGACTGAACCGCGCAGCACGACCGTTAGGCGAACGGCCGGCAAATGAACGCACCATGGTCGCTGTCGTGACAATCAGCTATCTGCGCGAAGGTAATTTTCCTGACGGTGTGACGATATATTCGGGCATCGGCCAAATCGGCACATCAAGCTGGACAATCATTCAGGCGATGTTCCAGAACGGCCACTGCATCGCCACCTGCGACACTGTCGTCGTTTGCCGCACCGACAATCAGGCGAAGCCACTGCGCGCCGAGCTGCGGGACTATCTGGAAGGGGTTTTGGTGACGGAGCATCCATAGCTCGTCAACCGTAAGCTTACGGTTGACGTTTTGCGACGGATACGCTATTAAACCGCATGGAAATAGAAAGCGTCCGGCACAAGGCGCTCAGGGCCTTCCTAGAATCGGGCAAGCCCAAGGGCATCGACGCGCGCGTGGCGGACCGGCTTCGCAATATGGTCGCGTTTCTGGTTGCGGCGCGCGATGAGGATGAACTCCGGATTCCGCCTAATTTCGGTTTCCATTGGTTAACCGGGGATCGGTCCGGAACAGCCGCAATGACGGTGACAAGAAATTGGCGGCTGACGTTCAGGGTCAATGGAGACAAGGCGCTGCTCGATCTCGATTTGGAGGATTATCACTGATGTCAATCACGCTTTCTCCTTACTTCGCGGTTCATCCTGGCATCTGGTTGCGCGAAGAAATTGTCGAACCACGCGGATTTGGCGTCACCGAACTTGCCCGTCACTTCGGCGTCTCGCGGCAAGCGATGAGCGCATTGCTCAACGGTCGTGTTGGCCTGAGCGCTGAAATGGCGATCCGTTTTGAAAAGGCATTCGGGCTGAGGGCGGATACTTTGTGCCGGATGCAAACCAGCTATGAACTGGCCAGTGCGCGGGCGCATCAGGATGAGATTTTGGTGGAGCCGATAAGAGCGGCTGCTTGACCCATGTTCTGGGGCGCCCTTATTCGCCCACCCAAGCCGGTCCGAAATCTCCCGCCACCACGCGTGCTTTGCGAACCGGCGTAAACGCCCACCAATTTCTGGCTTCCCCGGTTTGCGCTTGATGGATGGCGGCGGCGAAAACATCCCAGACGCAAGGGTCATGGCGCTGGTTTGTGCGGATTTGCAAATCGCGGTAGAGTGTATCGGGGTTGCATGCACGCAGCTGATCAACACTTTCTATGCCAAGCACGGCAAAGTCAGCGAGTGTCGCCGTCCCGACATTGCGGAGATCGGATAATTTCACTTCGCTCCCCCTCAATCCACAAACACCGGCGCGCGTTTCTCCATATTGGCCACCACCGCTTCAATCTGGTTGGGCGTCCGCATCACCTTCAACTGCTCTTCGGTTTCAAGCATGAGCAAGTCTGCGTCGCTCATATGACCAATGGCGTTGCAAAGCGTCTTTGCGCCGCGGACGGCCTGCGGGCTTTTTCCGGCAATCACCTGCGCTAATGCTACCGCTTTGGCATGGGGATCATCGGCAAGGTGCGTCACAAATCCCATCGCATGCGCCTCGGCCCCGGAAAACTCACGGTTGGTATAGGTCAGTTCGCGCAGCACATCGTCGCGCACCAGCCCGCGCCATAGCGGAAATCCGGCCATATCTGGCACCAGCCCCCATTTCAGTTCCATGATCGCCATCCGGCTTTCGGGGTGAGCGATCCGGATGTCTGCGCCCGACATGATCTGAAACCCACCACCAAAGGCAACGCCGTGGACGGCTGCGATCACTGGCACCGCCAGCTTGCGCCAGCCCCAGGCAACAAATTGCGGCGTGTTGCACCCTTTGTGGACACGCGCGGAAAGATCATTGCCCGATCCGCTGCCCGCCATGCTCGCCATGTCGAGCCCGGCGCAAAATGACTTGCCTTCTCCTGAAAGCACCACGCACCGCAACCCCGCCGTGGCTTCAAGCTGATTGATCGCCGCGACAATCCCCTCAAACATCGCCCCATCGAGTGCATTCATCTTGTCGGCACGGGTCAGGCGCACGTCGGCAATGCCGCCGTCGATCATGGTAATGGAAACCCGGTCATTCATCTGATCATCCTCTCAAGTGCAGCCTCGACCAAAGGCAGCTGGTCATTCCCGAAATACATATCGCTGCCACCGACAAACATCGTCGGCGAACCATATCCACCGCGTGCAATCAGTTCGTCGGTATTGGCGCGCAGCAAAGCCTTTGTCGCATCCAACACCGAAGCCGCCCGGATCGCGGCGCCGTCAAGTCCCGCCGCATTGGCAACAGCCACCAATACGTCGGGATCATCCAGATTCTCCTCCCGCCCGAAATAGCTTTCAAATGCGCCTTTTGTGAAGGCCGTCAGCGCAGGCATATCATCCGCCACCGCGCAGCACATCCGCATTGCGTTGACGCTCTTGGCTGGATGGAAGGCGCTCGGGAAGTTCATCTCTACGCCCGCCAACGCCGCCCAATCCTTGAGCGCCTTCCAACTATGCTGCACCCGCCGGTTTTCGGTCTGTTCCCGCGCGGCATAGACCGCAGGGTTGACCGCATTAAACACGCCGCCGACGAGGATCGGGCGATAGGAGATGTGCGCGCCCGTTCGCGCGATCACGCCTTGCACATTGGTGAACGCAAGATAGGTCCACGGACTAGATAGATCGAAATAGAATTCGAGTGTGCTCACGCTTTGATCCCGAACAATATCTCACGTGCTTTGGCATCGCTTTGTGCGCCAGAGCTGCGGAGCTCCTTCAAATACTCCATGCCCTTCTCGACTGCTGGCCGCGCGCGAAGACGTGTGAACCATATTTGCACGGCAGGAAATACGGACAGGTCAATCTCCCGTGCTTTGGTCGTCGCAACCCAAGGGAAAATTGCCATGTCCGCGATCGAATACTCCCCAGCGACACAATCCCCTGTCTGCGCCAGTTGCTTATCCAGCACGCCGAGCAGCCGCTTACACTCCCGGTCATACCGCTCAATCGCGTAGGGAATTTTCTCGGGCGCATAGAGTTTGAAATGCCCATCCTGCCCGAACATCGGGCCAAGTCCGCCCATCTGCCACATCAGCCATTCATAAACGCGTGTGCGCCCGCGCAGATCGGCGGGCATGAACAACTGCGTCTTTTCCGCAAGGTAAAGCAGGATCGCTCCTGTCTCAAACACGCTGATGGGGGCCCCTCCATCTGTAGGCATGTGATCGACAATCGCAGGCATCCGGTTGTTCGGGCTGATGGCAAGAAAGTCAGGCTTGAACTGGTCCCCCGCGCCGATGTTCACGGGGATGGTGGTGTAAGCCAGCCCCATCTCTTCAAGCGCGATACTGATTTTCCAGCCGTTCGGCGTTGGCCAATAATGCAGATCAATCATCGCAATTTCCCTGTCATAATATTATCGGAACCAGCACATTTGCTCGGTCGTCGCCAGCAATTTTCCATCCCTACTCCACATGTCCTTTCGCGATCCGACTGTTGCGCCTTCGATGCGGGTGCCGATCATGTCCGACAGGATATAATCATCGCCGCACGCCGCCAACTCTTCGGTCGTCGCATGAAAATAGACCGACATCGTGATCGTTGACGATGGGCGTGGCCCGGCACTGATGAAGAAAACACGTGGCGCGCCCAGGTCTGCGACGAGTGCGATCTGCACCGCATCCATCGACCGCCCCGACGTTTCCTTCTCCCAATTGATCGAACGGGTTGACGGCAAATTGAACAAATTCTGCCCCAACGTCGGCAGTACCGAAACCCGCTGGGCAAATGTTCCCGGCAACTGGGCGGGGCTGAAGGATTCCGGCCCCTGCGCATCTGGCATTACCGCTTGGGTATAGCTGTCACTTGGCTTGCGATTGGCAAGAACGATCGTCGCCGTTGCCAATAGGTCGCCCGCGTCATCGGTCAGATCACAGCGCCAATGGATCAACGAACGACCGCCGCCAAGCCGCAGGGGTCGCAAACGAAGCCTGACATCGGGAGTGACTTGCTTGATAAAATTGACCGTGATTGCAGACGCTGATCCCTCCGCACCCGGATCATCCAGAACAGACTTGAGCATGAGCGCAGCCGTCCAACCGCCGAACATGCCGTTGCCAGCTTCATAAGCTGGCGATGCCAGCGCGTGGCAGGTTCCGTCCTCGTCGCGGGTCATTGTCAATGAGCGTTCAAGAAGGCTCATCAACTCTTCGCCCAATATTGATCCCGCAGTAGCCGTTTATAAAGCTTACCTGTGTCATGCCTTGGCAATTGTTCCATAAAGTCTATCCGTCGAGGAATCTTCACCCCGGACAATTTTTCGCGCGCATAGGCGATCAGATCATCGCGCAGCGCATCCCCCGCATCGGCCATGTCAATCGGCTGGATCACCGCAATCACCTCTTCACCCATATCGTCATGCGGGCCGCCGATAACGGCTACATCTTGCACTTTTAGGTGCGTGATCAGATGGTTTTCAATTTCCTGCGGGTAGATATTGACCCCGCCAGAAATGATCATGAAGCTCTTACGGTCGGTAAGGTAAAGATACCCGTCCGCGTCAAACCGCCCAACATCGCCCAAGGTCGACCAGCCTTTGGAATTGCGGCCAGAGGCGGTTTTTTCTTCATCGCCGTGATAAACAAAATTGGTCTGGCCTTCAAAGAAGACAAGGCCTTCTTGCCCGGCGGGCACATCATCGCCGTCATCATCGCAGATATGGAGGATACCATGCACCGCTTTGCCGACCGAGCCCTTGTGCGCCATCCAGTCTGCCGACCCGATATAGGTCATCCCATTGCCTTCGGACCCGGCATAATATTCTTCCAAAACCGGTCCCCACCAGTTGATCATCGCTTCTTTGACAGGAACCGGACAGGGGGCCGCGGCGTGGATCGCACAGTTGAGCGTTGACAGGTCATGTTTCGTGCGCGCGGCCTCAGGCAGTTTGAGCAGCCGGACGAAATGGGTGGGCACCCACTGGCTACACGTAATTTTGTATTTTTCGATATGGGCAAGCGCGGCCTCTGGATCGAATTTCTTCATCAGAACTACGGTCGCACCAATTTTCTGCATCGCCATCGAAAAAGCCAGCGGCGCGGCGTGGTAAAGCGGCGCGGGGCTGAGGTAGATCGTGTCCGGGGTCGCCCGGAAAAGTGCCTGTGACAGCGTTGATGTCGAAATTGGTCGATCAATCGCCGGATCCTCAGGCAGATTCAGCTTGACCCCCTTTGGCCGCCCGGTCGTCCCAGATGAATAGAGCATCGATGTGCCAGCCCGTTCATCGGCAATCGGCGTATCCGGCATCACCGCAACAGCATCCTCCCAGATGCCATAGCCCGGAATCTCGCCGCCAAGAGCATAGCGATCAATCTGCGTGGCTAGCGCCTGAGCCGCCTCCGACAGACTGGCCGAAACAACAAACAGCTTCGCGCCGGAATTCTCAAGGATATAGTCACTTTCATCCTGCGTCAGCCGCGACGAGATACACACAAACCGCAGGCCGGATCGCTGCGCTCCCCAGACAAGGCTGTAATAGGCGGGGTCATTTTCCAGCATGAAGGCAACCACGTCCCCCACCTGCAACCCTTTTGCCCGGAAATAATGTGCAGCGCGGTTCGACGCCGCATCCAGTTCGAGGTAGGTTGTGACCGCCCCGGTTTCTGCAACAATGATGGCTGCTTT
Source organism: Sphingomonadales bacterium (assembly GCA_031409315.1). Taxonomy (GTDB): domain Bacteria; phylum Pseudomonadota; class Alphaproteobacteria; order Sphingomonadales; family Sphingomonadaceae; genus Aquisediminimonas. The sequence continues at coordinate 6,419 of JANNWX010000288.1, forward strand.
ATCGGGGTGGGTTCTGGCATGGACGCTCGGGTGCATCGCAGTTCATTTCCTCTCGCACGTGCGAATCTCGTTTCGCTACGGTCGGAACGATAACCAGCGTTTGAGTTGCATACCAGCACTGATATTTGCGCGCGCAATGCGTCCGCGCTAACGAATGGGGATGAGCCAAAATCCGCCATTGGAATTCGATCCCGCAACGCTCATACGTATGATGAGCAAGAACGGGCATAATGCCCTTCTCGGGGTTGAATATCATGCCCACGGCGACGGCTGGTGCGAATTGAAACTGCCCTATAGCAAAAAACTGGTCGGCGATGTGTCGACCGGCATCTTGGCATCCGGCCCGATCATCACGGTGATGGATATGGTCGCCAGCATTTCGGTATGGTTGAAAACCGGCAAGTTCCAACCGCAAGCGACACTGGACCTGCGCGTCGATTATATGCGCCCCGCAACGCCGGGCAAGGCAATCATCGGCCACGGAGAATGTTACGCGCTCACCCGCTCCATCGCCTTCATCCGTGGCTATGCCCATGATGGCGACCCCGACCGGCCGGTTGCCCATGTTGCCGGAACCTATATGTTTACAGCGGTTTCGTGATGGCAGAACCAGCCTCTTACGCCCAGACAATGGGCTTCAAAACCGAGCGCGATGAACAGGGGCGTCTTCTTCTGACGATGGAATTCGACCTGACCAAAACCGGCCGCCCCGGCTTCCTTCACGGCGGTGCCATAGCCGGAATGCTCGAAACCGTGGCTTATATGACCCTATCTGAAGCACTTGGGGCCGACGGCCGCCCTGTTATCAAGCCGGTCAACGTAACCGTGACGTTCATGCGCGGCGGCATCGACAAGCTGACCTATGCCCGCGCGACGATCGAGCGGCTGGGGCGGCGGGTTTCGAACATCGAAGCGATTGCGTGGCAGGATGATCCTGCAACGCCCATTGCGGTCGCCCAGATGAACCTGATGCTCGACCGAAATTAGGCGTCGATGCTTCCCGACAGATTCGCATAGGCAACCCCGCCGTCAACGGCGATCGTATCGCCAACGACATAGTCCCCGGCCTTGCTGGCGAGGAAGATTGCAACGCCGGCCATATCTTCATCAATCCCGATCCGCAGATTTGGAATGCGCTGCGCCACCGCGTCGCCGTGATCGCGGGCAACGCGGTTCATTTCTGACGGAAAAGCGCCCGGCGCAATCGAAGTCACGTTGATCTGGTCGCGGATCAACCGCGCGGCCATTCTGCGCGTGAGGTAGATCAGCGACGATTTCGAGGCATGATAGCTATAGGTTTCCCAGGGGTTGAGCCGGATACCGTCAATCGAGGTGATGTTGATGACCTTCGACGGCTTTGCCATCGTCGCGCCCGATTTCAGCGCCTCGTAAAACGCTTGGGTCAGGAAGAAAGGTGATTTGACATTAAGATCCATCACCTTGTCCCAGCCGACCTCGGGAAAGTCTTCAAACTCCGCGCCCCATGCCGCACCCGCGTTATTGACGAGTATGTCCAGCCTCGGCTCAAGTTTTGAAAACGCCTCGGCAAGCGCCTTGCAACCAGCCACGCTCGACACATCCATCGGCAACGAAATACAGTTCGGGCCAAGCTCGGCCGCCGTTTCATCGCAAGCCGGGGCCTTTCGCGACGATACATATACTTTCGCACCTTGGGCAATGAAGCCCTTGGCAATCATTTTGCCGATGCCACGCGATCCGCCAGTGACAAGGGCAACACGCCCTTCGAGAGAGAATAATGCTTTCGTATCCATCATCAATATCCGTTCATTCGTGCCACGCGGTCGGCATGGAAATTGGTGTCGCCAAAATACTCGCTCAACGCCCGGTCGCGCTTCATGTAAAGGCCAATATCAAAAGCATCGGTCATGCCCATACCGCCGTGCATCTGCACACCTTCCCGCACGGACAGATTGCACGCAAGCCCCGCCTTTGCCTTAGCAGCAGCCACAAACATTTCGGCGCGTGGATCACCGTCATCCAGCAGGTTTTGGGCTTTCAGAACGATGGCCCGCGCGCCTTCCATTTCGCCGAATAGATGCGCGGCGCGGTGTTGCAGCGCCTGAAATTCGCCGATCAACTGGCCGAACTGCTTGCGCTGCTTGAGATAATCGAACGTCATGTCCATCGCCCCACCGCCAACGCCGATCATTTCAGCCGCAGCACCAGCCCGGCCCGCGTCGAGCAAACGCGTCAGCGGCGACCAGCCGGCGTCAACCTCGCCAATAACCGCATCGGCCGTCACATCGACATTTTCAAAAGTGACCCGCGCGGCCAATTGCGAATCGACCAGCCTATCTGCCTCGGCTGCAACACCCTTGGCATCGCGCGCCACTGCAAACAGGGTGATCCCCTGTTCCTCTCCCGCACTGCCAGCGGTGCGCGCGGCAACGATCAGCATGTCGGCAACATGGCCGTGGACGACAAATTGTTTCTTGCCCGACAGGCGAAAACCATTGCCCGAACGCTCTGCGATCAGCCCCGTCGCTGCGGGCCGGTGCTTGGCGCTTTCGTCAATGGCAAGGCCAATCACCGCGTCGCCGCTCACAATACGGGGAAACCATTCTGCGCGCAGATGTGCGCCCGCGCCCTTCAATGCCTCGACCGCGGCAACCGCCGTTGTCAGGAACGGCGATGGCGTCAGATTCCGGCCAATTGCTTCCAGGATGATCCCGGCCTCGACATGACCTAGACCAAGCCCACCGTCTGCTTCTGGAACCAGAAGTCCGGTAAATCCCATCTCGGCAAATTGTTTCCACAGGTCACGCGAAAATCCGGTCGCATCGCTGGTGTCGCGCAGACCGCGCAAATGGCTGACGGGCGCCGCACCCGCAAGGAACGGCGCGATGCTGTCCTTGAGCATCCCCTGATCTTCAGTATGGGTCATTGCCATCGGTTCAGCCCCCTGGCATTTCTAGGATGCGTTTTGACACGACGTTGAGCATTACTTCGCTGGTGCCGCCTTCGATTGAATTGGCTTTGGTGCGCAGCCACGTCCGGGGCTTAGCGCCTCC
>JANNWX010000289.1:0-7159 GCA_031409315.1 Sphingomonadales bacterium
CCCGACGCCAATCTGGCGACAATCGCCTTTTCCTATTTGCGCAACACTGCGGAGGGGTTTGAAAAACCGTTATGGAATTGCGCCGTTTTCAAGCGGACAGACGTCAAACAATGTATGCGACATCGGCTGTTAGCCCCGTAAATCAAGCTACACCAAAACAGCGCCTGCGCCGATTCGGTGGTTTGGGTATCGGTTAACCCGTTTCATCCAATGGCGGCGGCGACACCAGCTTGACCAAAGGTCGCACGCTCTGTTCGGCGATTGGCAGTTCTTCAATTTTCTTCGCGCCGGTATCAACGCCCAGCGTTTCAAACCGTGATGCTTGCGTCAAAACCTGCGATTCAAGGCTGCCGACGAACGCATTATACGCGCCGACTGCGGTGTCGAGGTTGCGGCCCAAGCGGCTAACATGCCCGCCCATTGTTGCCAGACGTGCGTAAAGTTCCTTGCCCAGTTCGGCGATTTCGCGCGATTGATCGGCCAGTTTTTCCTGGCGCCAAACGGCCGAAACAGTGCGCGCTATGGCAATCAGATTGGTGGGGGTTGCCAGCAGAACCTTTTTCTCAAAGGCATAATCCCAAAGCCCCGGATCATGTTCCAGCGCCGCCGACAGGAAATGTTCGCCCGGCACGAACATGATCACATAATCGGCCGATTGCGCAAACTGCGTCCAATAGGCTTTGGCGCCCAGCGTGTTCACATGCGCCTTCATCGCGGCGGCATGATCGGCAAGACCGGCAAGACGCGGTGCTTCGTCCGCCGCGTTGAACGCATCCTGATAGGCATTGAGCGAGACTTTGGCGTCGATCACCAGCATCCGGTTGCCCGGCACACGGATGATAACATCGGGGCGCAACCGACCCTCTTCGCCCTCCACACTGACTTCGGTCTGGAAATCGGCATGTTCGGAAAGCCCACAGGTTTCGAGGACGTTGCGTAATTGCTGTTCGCCCCAGCGGCCCCGTGCTTTTGGCGCATTGCGCAGCGAATTGCCCAGCTTGGCGGCCTCCGCGCGCACAGCTTCGTTGGTCACGCGCATCGATTCGATCTGGCCCTTGAGGTCACCAAAGGCATCACGCCGTTCATCCTCGACCTTTTTGACCGACTCTTCGTACCGTTGCAGCCGATCATTGACTGGTTCGAGCAGCGCCTTGAGCCCCTGCCCCGACAATTCTTCGGATTGTTTGAACCGTGCATCCGCCCGTTCCAGAAACTGGCGCTGCGCCGATTCGAGCAATTTGCCGCCGACTTCGCTAAATTGGGCCGACAATGCCTCCCGATTCGCGCGCAATTCCGCCAATTGTGCTTCAAATGCGTCTTCTCGCGCCGATTGGGCCGCGTTCAGGCCAGCCAGCTTCAAATGCGCGTCGTCCCGGTCCCTAACCGTCGCCTCAAGATCGCTGATCGCTTTTTTGAACTGGCCCAAATGCAAGTCACGCTCCACCGCCACGCCCACCGCGCGCCGCGCGCCCAAAAGCCAACCAACCAGCAACCCCAAAAGCAGCGCAGCGACAAGTGAGGATAGGATGAACAGTGGACTCATGCAGGGAACATAGCCTGAACATAGCCTGTAGGAAAGAAAAATATCAGGCCGCGAGCCTGCGCATTTTCTGAAGCTTTTTCAATACCATCTCTCGTTTCAACCGCGACAGATGATCAATGAACAATATGCCGTCGAGATGATCCATTTCATGTTGCAGGCAGGTCGCCAGCATCCCGTCTAGAACTTTCACATGTTCTTTGCCGCTGCCGTCTAGCCATTTGGCCTTGACCACCGCAGGTCGTTCAACATCGGCATATTGTTCAGGGACAGACAGGCAGCCCTCATTATAAATTGCCAATTCCTCTGATTCTTCGAGGATTTCTGGGTTGATGAACACCCGGGGTTCGCGGGTCACAGCGCCGGTTTCTTCGTTCTTTTCTTGAAGATCAATCACCAACAGCCGCTTGGGCAGGCCAATCTGGATTGCCGCAAGCCCGATTCCAGGCGCTTCATACATGGTTTCAAACATATCATCGATCACGGCGCGCAACGCATCATCGACCATGTCAACCGGGGTTGAAACGACCTTAAGGCGCGCATCAGGCGCTTCGATGATCGGCAAAATGGCCATGACGTGCAGTTAGGAAGCCGCCCGGTGCGGGTCAAGAGGCAGCGATGTGCATAATCGCTTAACCCCGCGTCACCAAATGCCTAACGCGTTGTAAACCCCAACTTTACGCCCTTCGTATAGACGCTTGGTTCATGATCATCGTTGTTCGGGTGAGTCTGAACTTGATTAGGGGTTAACATGGCGACGCAAGCGACGCAGAATTTTGAAGCAACTGGCCAATCTTCGGGGCTTGCTGGCATGCTTTGGGCTTTGGCCGACAAAGAAGGCAGCCGCAACCACCGCTATCTGGATACTGACGCGCTGTTCGTTGGCCGCAATGCCGCCCGCAATCTGGCCGATGTTGTCCATTATCTGTGCACGTTGCACGGCCGCCACCCCGGCGTTGTTGATCATGCCGGAACGCACACTGTTCACCCTGCGGCGCGTGATTGGCTGAAAGGCGCGGCGATGGGATTTTCGTTTGAACGCAAATTCCTGACCCAATTGGTCGTCGCCGCCGGGCCTTTGCCCAGCACACCGGGACAGGCCGAATGCGAATCAGCGGTGATTGGCCAGCGGCATTCGCTTGATATGCTGGCAACATCGGATCGTTCGGGATGTTCGTTTGGCGCAGCCGTGGCGCTGGTTCTGGATTGGCACGCGGTGCGCGCTGTCCTTGATAAAGCCGCCACAAAACTCGGTGTTGACGCCCCGGATTGCGCCATTCCTTCAAGAGATTCAACGATATTGGTCGCCACATCTGTTGCCGATACGCCGCCCGTCGAACGCGCGCTTATCTTTGGTGCCCAGCAATTGTTTGGCCAGCACCGGGGCCTTTGGGATTTGATCGAGGCCCGCCAAATCGCGCGCGGCGATCACTAAACCCAAGACCGGGCTACCAATTACGGGGTTGCGCCCATCCAAAAGCCTGCTTAACGCCTGATGTGACTTTACGTTCACGTCAAGGAATGACAGCAGATGCGCTTTACCGGTACCAAAGATTATGTCGCCACTGAAGACCTCAAGGTTGCGGTCAATGCCGCAATTACGCTGCGCCGCCCGCTCCTAATCAAGGGCGAACCCGGCACGGGCAAAACCGTCCTCGCCCAGGAAATTGCGACGGCGATGAAGGCCCCGCTGATCGAATGGAACATCAAATCAACCACGAAGGCGCATCAGGGCCTGTATGAATATGATGCGGTTGCCCGTCTGCGTGACGGCCAATTGGGCGATGAACGCGTCCACGACATCCGCAATTATATCCGCCAGGGCAAATTATGGGAGGCTTTCACCAGCCCCGAACTACCCGTGCTGCTGATCGACGAAATCGACAAGGCCGACATCGAATTCCCCAACGATCTGCTCCAGGAACTCGATCGGATGAGCTTTGATGTGTATGAAACCCACGAAACGATCACGGCGGCAGAGCGCCCGATCGTCATCATCACATCCAACAATGAAAAGGAATTGCCCGACGCGTTCCTGCGCCGCTGCTTCTTTCACTATATCAAATTTCCTGACAGGGATACGATGCAAGCCATTGTTGATGTTCACTTTCCTGGAATCCAGAAAATCCTCGTCAAAAAGGCAATGGACGTTTTCTACGAAGTCCGCGACGTGCCGGGCCTGAAGAAAAAACCATCAACGAGCGAGCTTCTCGATTGGTTGAAACTGCTCCTCGCCGAAGATATGCCGCTCGACGTCCTGCAAAACCGCGATCCCACCAAGGCGATCCCGCCTTTGCACGGCGCGCTGCTGAAGAACGAGCAGGATGTAATGCTGTTCGAACGGCTGGCATTCATGGCGCGAAGACAAGGGTAGTAATGTTCTTCAACTTCCTCGACGAACTCCGCGCCGCTGGCATTCCGGCCAGTATGAAGGAACATCTGGTGCTTCTGGAGGCGCTGGACCGCGATGTGATTGAGCGCAATCCCGAGGAGTTTTACTATCTCTCCCGCGCGACATTCGTGAAGGATGAGGGGCTGCTTGATCGCTTCGATCAGGTGTTTGCCAAGGTCTTCAAGGGCATCATCACCAGTTACGGCGAACAAAATGCCGATATCCCCGAAGATTGGCTCAAAGCCGTGGCCGAGAAATTCTTGAGCGCGGAAGAGATGGAGGCGATCAAGAAGCTTGGCTCTTGGGAAGAGATTATGGAGACGCTTAAAAAACGCCTCGAAGAACAGCAGAAGAGGCATCAGGGCGGCAGCAAATGGGTTGGCACCGGCGGCACATCCCCTTTTGGCAATGCGGGCTATAACCCCGAAGGCGTGCGGATCGGCGGGGAGAGCAAGCATGGCCGTGCACTAAAGGTTTGGGATAAGCGCGAATTCAAAGACCTTGATTCGACCAAGGAACTCGGCACCCGCAACATCAAAATCGCGCTCCGCCGTCTGCGCAAATTCGCGCGCACGGGTGCGCTTGACGAATTGGATATTGACGAAACAGTGAACGGCTCCGCGCGGCAGGGCTGGCTCGACATCCTTATGCGCGCCGAACGGCGCAATGCGATCAAGCTGCTGCTGTTCCTCGACGTCGGTGGATCAATGGACCCGCATATCAAGCTGTGCGAGGAATTGTTCAGCGCGGCGACATCGGAATTCAAAAACCTTGAATTCTTCTATTTTCATAATTGCCCTTATGAGGGCTTGTGGAAGGACAATAAACGCCGTTTTTCCGAACGCACCCCGACTTGGGATGTGCTGCACAAATATGGCCATGACTATAAACTGATCTTCGTTGGCGATGCGGCGATGAGCCCTTATGAAATCAGCCATCCCGGCGGCTCGGTTGAACATTTTAACGAGGAATCGGGCACAGTCTGGATGCAGCGGCTGACCAACACCTATCCTGCTGCGGCATGGCTTAACCCGGTGCCAAAGGAACATTGGGGCTATTCACAGTCAACCAAATTGCTCAAAGACGCGATGAATGATCGTATGTATCCACTCACCCTCGCCGGGCTTGATGATGCGATGCGGAGCCTGACCCGGAAAAATTAGCTCAATAGCGCAAAAACCGCCGCCGCTCCTCAATCCAGGCTGCCTCATCGGGCAATGTGATCGCATCCAGATCATCCGGTGTCGTCGCCGGATCATCTACCCATTCACGTAGCGCAGGTCCGCCGTTGATCACGTCAATCGCTAGCTTGCCAAGTTCATATTCATACGGAAAATCACGCCACAATGGGTAATCGGGATAAAGCCCCCGGATCGCCTTGAATGCCAGCGCCTGCAACCGCCAAGGCTTGAATATATGGTGGTCATAATCCGGCCCCTCGGCATGAATTTGGACCCCGTTGCATAAGCGACCGGCATGTTTGTGAAACGTCGGTTCAAACCAGCAATCGCGCAACACGCAGCCATCCAGCCACTGCGGGGCCATTTGCCGCATGGCGGCAATGACCGTGCGGGCATCAATATCGGGCGCACCGAATATCTCCAGCGGACGGGTTGTCCCGCGTCCTTCCGAAAGCGTTGTTCCTTCCAGCATCACGGTCCCGCCGTAAGCGCGCGCCATCGCCAGATTGGGAGCATTGGGGCTGGGGTTTATCCAGATGCGCTCGTCCGTTGGCCAACCAAAGCCGGGGCCGACATCAGGAAACCAGCCCTCTATTTCGATCATGCGGTAATCAACATTCAGGCCCAACGTGTCGATGAACCATGATCCAAGTTCACCAAGCGTCAGGCCGTGGCGCATAGGCATGGCCCCTGCCCCGACGAAGCTTTCCCATCCGGGCTGCAATGTCATTCCTTCAACTGGTCGTCCGGCGGGGTTTGGGCGATCAAGCACCCAAACCGCCTTGCCCTGCTCTGCTGCGGCCTCCAGCATGTAACGCAGGGTGGTGATGAACGTATATATCCGGCACCCCAGGTCTTGCAAGTCAATCAGGATCGTGTCGCATGTTCCCAGCGACTGGCCCGATGGACGACGCACTTCGCCGTAAAGGCTGAAAACCGGAATGCCGTGAACCGGGTCTGTGAAATCAGGGGATTCAACCATATTGTCCTGTTTGTCACCGCGCAGACCGTGCTGAGGTCCAAATGCCGCAGTGATGTTCAAATCCGCGCAGGCCACAAGGGCATCGAGCGAATGTGTTAAATCCCGGGTGACTGACGCTGGATGCGCGAGCAAGGCGATACGTTGCCCAGAAAGTTCTGAGCGTAACGTTTGTTCGGATAGAAGGCGATCAATGCCAAATTTCATGTCTGGCCTGCTGCCCGTAGTTCTGTCGCAAAGCAATCCTGATGATGAAAATCCGGGGCGCCGGGCGGGTGCGACAAGGCCCAAAAGGATTTGTTCCCCGATTTTTCTTCAATCACCGCTGATAGCCCAGCCGACCACACTGGCGCGTCGCCCAGCGCAAGTTCAACGAACGCTAGGAAATCATAGCTTTGCTCGTCACGGCGAATATCATATTGTGGTTGCAAGACATTAGGTGCGGACCGCATTTCTGCGCGGTAAGCGTCAAATCGGTAGGCCGCCCATTTGGTCGATGGCGAAAAATTAAGCTCGATATATCCCGGATCACCCGGCACCCTGATAAAGGCTTCAAAACAGGTGCGCTGCCAAAGATCATCGGCGCGGCCAGTTGGCATCTCTGACGGCAGGTCAAGCATGTCGATATAGCCGTGGACCAGATAACGCACCATGATGCGATCAGGCCCTGTCCGCAGTGCTTCCACCTCAATCCGGGTGACGAAATCACTCTGCGACTCCGGGTGAAGGATAAGTTCAAGTTTCTCGATGCTACCCAAGCCTAATTCCTCATGCTAAGCGCGCCGCGCCATGACTTTATTTCGATCCGAACTTTTAACAACACTCGACGCCCGCGGCTACATCCATCAGGTGACCGATGCCAGCGCGCTGGATGCGATGGCCATGACGGCGATTGTGCCGGGCTATATTGGTTTTGATGCAACCGCGCCGTCGCTTCACGTTGGGAATCTGGTGTCGATCATGTTGCTGCGGCGGCTACAACAGGCGGGCCATAAACCCATTGTCCTGATGGGCGGCGGCACGACCAAGATCGGCGACCCGTCGGGCAAGGATGAGTCGCGCAAAAT
>JANNWX010000290.1:0-13855 GCA_031409315.1 Sphingomonadales bacterium
GGCAATCCAGCCCGCATCGCTGCCTGCAGAAGAACTTGTTGCGCTCGACGCTTGGGTCCGGCGGGGTGGCAGGGCGTTGATCTTCGCCGATCCTGACCTCATTTGGCCTACAGGCCTTGCATTTGGAGATCGCCGCCGTGCGCCAGTGTCGACATTGCTTGACCCGCTTTTTGGCCATTGGGGGGTGGCGCTGGCTGGGCACCGCGCGCCTGTGCAAATTGTGTCTGGGAAGATTGCGAATATTCGGGTGAAACTGGTTAACCCTGGGGTGTGGCGTGCAAAAAGCGACGCATGCGTTGTGCGTAACAGGGGGCTTGAGGCGATCTGCACCTTGGGATTGGGGCAGGTGATCTTGGTGGCCGATGCTGACATGCTGGACCCCAGACTATGGGCAGAGGGCGCACCGGATAATGCGCGCGCGCTGCAAACATTACTGGCGCGACTCGAAATGGGACAAGCGACGAAAGCGGGGCAGGGTATCAACGGCACACCCAGATGAGAAGAACATAGATTGAACAAACGCGTTTGATATCCGATATATCCCCGAATTATTTCATTTTGGGGGACAAAATCCCCATTTCACCCGTTAAATCCCTTGTCCTCCCTCAATGTGGTTGATATTCCCATAAGATCATAAAGGGCGGGGCTGTCCTGAATAATCTGGTTTAGGCTTGGGCCGGCAAATTTGCCAGTTCCGGGATCAGGAGAGTGTTGCCCGTGCGGGGTTGAGGGACGGGTGAGCGAGCGGGAAACATATTCCGGACACGGGTTGAACGCGATTGACGCCAAGGGCCGCGTTGCGATTCCATCGGGGCTGCGCGCGACGATCGAAGCCAATGGCAATGCCCGCACCCTTGTGATCGCCAAACATCCCGGTGATCCATGCCTTATTGGCTATGATCGTGGTTGGCTCAAACAGCTCGACCAGCGGCTCGACCGGGAAGAACAGCAAGAGCGCGCGGCGGGACGCCCCTTTGACTATCATGAGGTCAATCGCAGCGCCTACGGCGTCGTCGAAGAAATTCCCTATGATGCAAGTGGCCGTTTCATCCTGCCTGCTTTGTTTCGCCACCGCGCCCAGCTCAATGATCTGGCCTACTTCTTTGGCGCGCGCCATTATTTTGAAATCTGGAACCCGCTGCTGCTTCTTGAAACGCCGGGATCAAATGCCGACGCCCGCTGGGCTGCGGAATATCTGCTGGCCGAAAGAGCCAAGGCATGAGCCCCGTCAAAGCGCCGCATATCCCAGTCCTGCTTGAAGAAGTCATCGCTGCCCTCGCCATCAGCCCCGGCGAGACGCATGTCGACGGGACATTTGGTGCCGGTGGTTACAGCCGTGCCATGCGTGCGGCGGGCGCGATTGTGATCGCTTTTGATCGGGATCCCGACGCTATTGCCGCGGGCCAAAACGGGAATGACGCTGGCCTGACCTTGATCGAAGACCTGTTCTCCAAGATGGGCGAACATATTGCAGACCCCGTTGACGGCGTCACCCTCGATATCGGCGTTTCGTCGATGCAGCTCGATCAGGAAGCACGGGGCTTCTCGTTCCAGACGGACGGCCCGCTTGATATGCGTATGGATCAGGACGGGCCAACCGCCGCCGATTATTTGAACGCGGCCGACGAAGCCGACATTGCTGACGTTATTTACCGCTTTGGGGATGAACCAAAATCACGGCGTATCGCACGGGCAATTGTGGCCGCGCGTCCCGTGGCGCGGACGCAAGAATTGGCTCGGGTCGTGCGCCGCGCCGTCGGCTACCGTGACGGCGACAAGAAAGATCCCGCCACACGCACCTTTCAGGCCATTCGCATCCACATCAACCGCGAAATGACGGAACTTGAACAGGGTCTTGCCGCAGCCGAAAAAATCCTGAAGCCCGGCGGGCGTCTGGCGGTTGTGACGTTTCACAGCCTTGAAGACCGGATGGTCAAACATTTCCTGCGTGATCGCAGCGGCACCGCGCCTGCCGCCTCGCGCCATGCACCGCTAACATTATCTGGGGCGACACCGGCCATGTTTGACAAGATAGCCAAACCGGTGCGGGCCAGCGCCGCAGAGGTTTCCCGCAATCCGCGGTCGCGCTCCGCAACGCTGCGGGTTGCTAGGCGCACCAATTTTTCCACAAGTTCCAGCCAAGAAAGAGGCCCGTCATGATTGCACAGCGTTTTCGCCCTGTGGGGTGGGTTGTCGGCGTCGCTATCGCGGCAACCGCCCTCTATATCGTGTCGCTGCAGGTGGCGACCGAGCGGACCCGCCTAGAGACGATTGACCGTAAAATTGCGGCGGCCAAGCGAGACATTCGCCAGTTGCAAACCGAACTTGGAACCCGGGCATCCCTCCGTCAGCTTGAACGGTGGAATGGCGAGGTTCTGGCCTTGTCTTCTCCGGAGTCGCAACAGTTTCTGACGGGCGAAGCCGCCCTTGCCAACCTCGACGGAACCAAACTGCCCCAACCTGGCTTCGCACCGCCACCAGTGATGGTTGCTGCGACCACCGCCACCGCCACCGCACAAGTTGCAACGCTCGAAAATGCTTCGTCTGCCAAACCGGTGATCGTAGCCAAATCCTCGGTGCAGGTTGCAGCAAAGTCCCCAAAGCCCCGGCAGATTGCCCTGCTCGACCGGACGTTGGTCGACCACCGTACCTTGGGGGAAATCATGCGCGAAGCCGCATCCGAGGCGCGCACAAAAGATAAAAGAGAATAGTGACCGCACTCGTCGCCCGTCCCCAGCGCACGCGCCATGCTGGCTTTCGGCAGCAATCGCTAGCCTTCGCCCACCAACGCCTGATGATGCTGATGCTGTTCTGCATGGCGGCGACGTTGTTCATGGCGCTTTGGCTCTTATGGTTGGCATTTGATGCAGGGGGGAGTGCCAGCCGCCGCCTTGCGCAGGCGGCTCTGCCTATGCGTGCTGACATCGTTGATCGCAACGGCGAGGTTCTGGCGCGCACGATTGAGGCGTGGTCAATTGGTGTCCATCCCAATAAATTACTCGGCGATCCTGTTGCGCTGGCGTCCAAACTGGCCGCGTTGATGCCCGAACGAACCGAAGCAGAATATCTCAAAATCCTTAAATCGGGGATGCGATTCACATATTTACGGCGTCGGGCGATGCCCGAAATGGTGGCGGCGGTAAACGCGCTTGGGGAACCGGCCATGGCCTATGCGCGCGAACCAGAACGGCTCTACCCGCAGATCACGTTGGCGGCCCACGTCGTAGGTTATACGGATTTCGACGGGAAAGGGATCACAGGAATGGAGCGTGTGATGAACACGCAACTCACCCAGTCCGACACGCGGAATAAGCCGGTCGCCCTTGCCATTGACAGCCGTGTTCAAGCGGCGATGGAAAGCGAATTATCGAATGCAATGGTATCGCAACAGGCGGTTGGTGCAACCGGGCTTGTCTTGGATGTGGCGACGGGCGAAATCATTTCGCTCGTGTCACTCCCGGTTTTCAACCCCAATAAAATCGGTCAGTCTTCGCCGGAATCGCGGCGTAACAATGTGACCCAAAGTGTTTACGAACTGGGTTCAACCTTCAAACCACTGACGCTGGCCAATGCGATTGAAACCGGCGTCGTGACCAATTTGTCGCGGCGGTTTGATGCAACGGCCCCGCTTCAGGTCGGGCGCTTCCAGATCAAGGACGATCACCCCACACGACGCTGGCTGAACATGCCAGAGGCGCTCGTCCATTCATCAAACATTGTGACCGCACGGATTGCCGACGAAATCGGTCAGGCGCGAACTGAAGCCATGTTCCGCAAACTTGGTTTCTATGATCCGCCCTATATCGAATTGAAGGAAAAGGGGCGGCCGCTCACGCCACCCTATTGGGCGCGCACAACGACAATGACTGTCGCCTACGGACACGGGATCGCCGTAACACCGCTGCACCTTGCTTCGGCCTACGCCGCACTCGTGAACGGCGGTATCTGGCGGCCAGCGACGTTGATGAAAGTTGCGCCGGGCACGAAGGTCAAGGGCCAGCGCGTCTTTTCTGAAAGCACAAGCCTCACCATTCGCAAGATGATGCGGCTGGTGGTTCTCGACGGAACCGGCCGGAAAGGCGAAGCGAAGGGGTTCCGCGTTGGCGGTAAGACCGGCACGGCTGAAAAGGCAGGCGCGGGCGGCTATTCAAAACATGTGAACGTATCAACCTTTGCCGCCGCATTTCCGATGGATGCGCCGCGCTATGTTGTCATTGCCATGCTCGATTCCCCCAAAGGGTCGGCGCAGAGTTACGGGCTGACGACCGCCGCTTGGACGGCGGCCCCCGTTGTGTCGCGCGTCATTGCGCGCACCGGCCCGATGCTCGGGGTAATCCCCGACGAGACCAAGGAAATTCCCCTGTCGGATATGATCCCGCTGTTGTGGAAGGCAAAGGGTGAGCGCGAATGAAATTGGGCGCGCTTCTGGGCAATGACAATGACACCAGCGTGACCGGCTTTGCGATTGATCACCGCAAGGTCGCGCCGGGCACAATTTTTGGGGCTTTCCCGGGAAGTAAATTTAACGGCGAGGATTATATCGCCGGTGCTGTCGCTGCGGGGGCCGTGGCAATTGTTGCGCGGGCAGAAGCCGGTGTCACCGGCGCGCTCCATATCAAAGCTGAAAATCCGCGCCGCGCATTTGCCCTGCTCGCCGCCCGCTTTTTTGAACCCTTTCCCGATATCTGCGTGGCTGTCACCGGAACCAACGGCAAGACATCGACGGTTGAAATGACGCGGCAATTGTGGCGGATGGCGGGAAATCGCGCCGCGTCGATTGGCACATTGGGCGTGACGACCGGGAATGACCATGTGGTGACTGGTTTGACAACACCCGATATCGTGACTTTTCTGTCCAACATGGCGGGAATGAAGCGCGAGGGTATCAGTCATGCCGCGTTTGAAGCGTCAAGCCATGGGCTTGATCAGTGCCGGACCGAAGGGCTGCCGGTGCGGGCGGCGGCCTTTACCAATTTCAGCCGCGATCATCTTGATTATCACCGCGATATGGACAGTTATTTTGCTGCCAAAGCACGGTTATTTTCAGAAGTTGTGGACGCTGATGGTGCCTTGGTGGTCTGGGCAGACGATCCCAAATCAGCCGATGTGATCGCCATCGGCAAGGCGCGCGGGATTGCCCTGTTCACCGTCGGCGCGCGCGGGGAAAGCCTGCGCTTGATTGACAGGGTGCCAGGTCAGCTTGGCCAGATGCTCTCGATTGAGGCCGAAGGCAAAGTTCACAAAATCATGTTACCGTTGATTGGTGCGTATCAGGCGGCGAACGCGCTTGTATCGGCTGGGCTGGTGATCGCAACCGGCGGCGATGTGGCGACAACGCTTGCCAATCTGGGGCGTCTTCAACCGGTGCGGGGGCGATTGGAACGCGCCGTTATCACGCCAAAGGGCGCTCCGGCCTATGTTGATTATGCCCATACGCCCGATGCGCTCGACGCGGCGATTGCCGCACTGCGGCCCCATGCGAAAGGGCGCATCATCCTTGTCTTTGGTGCGGGTGGAGATCGGGACACCGGCAAGCGTGCAGACATGGGGGCCGTTGCAATTGCGCAAGCCGATTTTGTCATTGTCACCGATGATAACCCGCGCTCAGAAGATGCGGCAAGCATCCGTGCCGCAATCCTGATCGCGGCCAAAGGCGCACATGAAATTGGTGACAGGCGCGGCGCCATTGCCGCCGCCATTGCCGAAGCAGGCCCCGATGACATCATTTTGATCGCCGGAAAAGGCCATGAACAAGGGCAGATTGTTGGTGATCGCATCTTGCCGTTTGATGATGTTGCGGTCGCCCGGGACTGTGCATCATGACGGCGCTTTGGACATCGGATGCCATCGCAGCGGCGACCGGCGGCACCGCGCATCTGGCGTTCGAAGCGCGCGGCATTGCGTTCGACAGTCGGGAGGTTGGCACCGGCGATCTGTTTGTCGCGCTTGCCGGGGACGTGGCGGATGGTCACCAGTTTGTGGACGGCGCATTTGCAAGCGGTGCTGCTGGCGCCATCGTTTCCCGCCCGATCGAACAGCCCCATATCTTGGTCGCGGATACGGCAGCGGCGCTCAACGCCCTTGGCGGCGCGGCGCGCGTGCGGACGGCGGCGCGCATCGCCGGGATCACCGGGTCTGTGGGCAAAACCGGCACCAAAGAGGCGCTTGCCGATGCCTTGGCACGGGCCAGCAAAGGGCCGGTGCACCGGTCGGTTAAAAGCTATAACAACCATACCGGCGTGCCGCTCAGCCTTGCCAGAATGCCGGTCGATACCGCGTTTGGCGTGTTCGAAATGGGCATGAACCATGCTGGAGAATTGGCGGCGCTCACCCGCATCGTTCGCCCCCATGTGGCGCTGGTCACGACCGTTGCGTCGGCGCACCGTGCCTTTTTCGACAGCGAAGAAAAGATTGCCGACGCCAAGGGTGAAATTTTTGAAGGTCTTGAACCCGGTGGAACGGCGATCATTCCGTTTGATAGTCCGCATAAGGACCGGTTGATCGCCGCTGCCCGGCCCTATGCAGGTCAGATCATCACTTTCGGGCGCGATCCCAGTGCCGATGTATCTGCTCTTGACGCTATCGACATCGATGGGGGAACGCTGGTGACGGCGCGGATGCGCGGCGCTGATTTGTGTTTCACACTTTCCCAACCCGGCGATCACTGGATTGCCAATGCGCTCGCCGTGCTGGCTGCGGTTCAGGCCCTTGGTGGTGATCTTGGCGCGGCAGGGCTGGCTTTGGCTGATTTTGGCGATCTTGCAGGGCGCGGTGCCCGCCACAAGATCATGACCGCGACTGGCGAAGCGGTGCTGATCGATGAAAGCTATAATGCCAATCCGGCGTCGATGTCCGCGACGCTTGCGGTGCTAGGCAAAACGGTCGCAACGCGGCGCATTGCTCTGCTTGGTGAAATGAAAGAGCTTGGTGAAGAAAGCCAAGATTATCATCGCAATCTAGCAGCGCCAATCATCGCGGCACACGTCGATTTCGCGATTTTGGTCGGGGACGATATGGCACCTTTGGCTGATGCGATCAGCGGGCGGTGCGATCACATTCACGTTGCCAATGGTGAAATGGCAGGCGAGGCGCTGATGTCATATCTAAAAGGCGGGGATGCTGTTCTCGTCAAAGGTTCAAATGCTGTCGGCCTGTCGCGCCTCGTCAGCAATCTTACAGGGGCTGCAAGCTAATGCTTTACCTCATTGCCGACTATCTGGGGTTCCCCGGTATTTTGAACCTGGTCCGCTATTTGTCATTTCGCACCGGTGGTGCTGTTGCAACGGCATTATTCATAGGCTTGCTGATCGGGCCAAAATTCATCGGCTGGTTGCGTGTCCGGCAGGGTAAAGGCCAACCCATCCGTGATGATGGCCCACAAAGTCATCTGGCAAAGGTCGGCACGCCGACGATGGGCGGCCTCATGATTTTGACCGCAATCACCATTTCACTCTTGCTGTGGATGGACCTTGAAAATCTCTATCTCTGGGCCTGCATCATCGTCATGGTCGGGTTTGGCACCGTCGGATTTCTCGATGATTATGATAAGGTCAAGAAACGAAGCCACAAAGGCGTATCGGGCCGGTTTCGCTTGTTTCTGGAATTTATCATTGCCGGGGCTGCGGTGTCGCTTATCGTGGCGAAATCAGGGGGGATGCTTTATCTGCCGTTCGTCAATGGCCCAGTGATCGATCTGGGTTGGTATTATGTCGGCTTTGGCGCGTTTGTGATCGTTGCCTTTGGCAATGCGGTTAACCTGACAGACGGGCTCGACGGGCTGGCGACGATGCCGGTTATCATCGCGTCGGTCGCCTTCATGATGATTGTCTATCTTGTCGGTAATGCAAATTATTCGGCCTATCTTGGCATCCCATATATTTTCGGCGCGGGCGATTTGGCGATACTTTGCGGCGCGATTGTTGGTGCGGGATTGGCATTCCTCTGGTTCAATGCGCCGCCTGCTGCGGTGTTCATGGGGGATACGGGAAGCCTTGCTCTAGGCGGAACGCTTGGCGCGATTGCGGTTGTTGCTCATCATGAATTCGTGCTTGGCATCATTGGTGGGCTGTTCGTTGTCGAAGCGATGTCGGTCATCATTCAGGTATTCTGGTTCAAACGGACGGGTCGGCGGGTGTTCCGCATGGCCCCCATTCATCACCATTTTGAACAGCTTGGCTGGTCCGAACCGACGGTTGTGATCCGGTTCTGGATTGTGGCGTTCGTGCTGGCGTTGGCCGGGCTTTCGACGTTGAAACTGCGGTGATCGTTTCGCCGACCTTTCGCGGCAAACGCTACGCGGTGCTCGGCCTTGCACGGTCTGGGCTGGCAAGTGTGCGCGCGTTGGTGGCCAGCGGGGCCCAAGTTGTGGCGTGGGACAGCAATGAAACGGCGCGAGATGCAGCCGGAACTGACGTAACCCTCGCCGACCCGCTAACCATTGACCTATCCGGGTTTGACGGCGTGATTGTATCGCCCGGGGTGCCCATCAACCGCCACCCGATTGCCGATGCGGCCCGCGCTGCCGGGGTGCCGCTGGTTGGTGACATTGAACTGTTTGCCCAAGCCCGCGCGAGTTTACCAGCACACAAGGTGATCGGCATCACCGGCACCAACGGCAAATCGACCACAACGGCGCTGATCCATCACATCCTGAAGACTGCCGGTGTCCCGACGATGATGGGCGGCAATATCGGTCTGCCTATTCTGGGCGAATATCCGTTACCGGCAGGCGGCGTCTATGTTCTCGAATTGTCGAGTTACCAGATTGATCTGACCTTTAGTCTGGATTGCGATATCGCGGTGCTGATCAACATCACCCCCGACCATCTTGACCGCTATGATGGCTTTGCAGATTATGCTGCATCGAAAGAACGGCTTTTCACCCTTCAGCACGCCGACAAGACATCGGTGATTGTGACTGATGATGGCCCGACCCGGATGATCGCCAGCCGTATCAACCACCGTTTGGTCCGCGTTTCGGGTGCCAGCGTGACTGACCAGTCAAATTGGCCCTCGCTGCAAGGGCCGCACAACGCGCAAAATGTTGCGGCGGCGATTGCTGTTGCCGCTGCGTTGGGAATTGACTCTACCGTTATCGAAAAAGGTTTAGTAACCTATCCCGGCCTCCCGCACCGGATGGAACGCATTCGGGAAAGGAACGGGGTGCTGTATGTCAATGACAGCAAGGCCACCAACGCAACCTCGACCGCGCCAGCACTTGCGGCTTATCCTGCAATCCACTGGATTTTGGGAGGGCTGGCGAAAACCGAAGAACTTGACGCCTGCGTCCCACATTATGCGCATGTGCGCAGCGCCTATACGATTGGTGATGCGGGGCCGATGTTTGCATCGCTCCTGACCCCGCACATGGCCGTGGCGCAGTGCGGTAGGATCGATGAAGCGGTAAAATGCGCGGCAGCGGTGGCGGTTTCGGGTGAAACGGTGTTGCTTTCGCCTGCCTGTGCTTCGTTTGACCAGTTCAGGGATTATGAGGCCCGCGGCGATGCATTCCGCGCGGCTGTGGAGGCATTGCCATGACGGTTGCTGTTGCTGGAACCCGCCCAAAAGGAAAAGTCATCGCGCGGCTTGGCCGGTCGGACAGATCAACGTTTGGACTGTGGTTTTGGGAAATTGATCGCGTTCTTTTGCTGTTCGTCACCATCTTGATCTCGATCGGGCTGGTTGCCGTGGCGGCTGCTTCACCGGCTTCGGCGCAACGCTATTCGGGCGGAGATGTGGTTTTTTCGCCGCTGTATTTTTTCTGGCGACAATTGGTCTGGGTGCTGCTGGGCATTCCCGTCATGATTGGCATTTCGATGATGTCGCAGCAATTGGCCCGGCGCTTTGCGCTCGGCATGGCCGCGTTTTTCAGTGTGATGTTGGCGTTTGTGCCTATCATGGGCGTTGCGAAAAACGGGGCGCAACGTTGGATCGGCTTCGGGTTCGCGCAGTTCCAGCCGTCCGAATTTCTAAAGGCGTTTTTCGTCGTGTCGCTTGCGTGGTTATTGTCGCTGCGTTGGCATGATCAGAGCCTGCCAGTTGTTCCGGTATCGGCCTTGCTGACGGGGATTGTTGCCGTTCTGTTGATGATGCAGCCCGATTTTGGGCAAACGATTATCTTTGGCACGGTCTGGTTGGCGATGATGATGTTGATTGGCCTGTCGGGCCGGATCATGGCTGCGCTCGCCGCAGCCGGGTCAGCAGGGGTGGTCGCGGCGTATCTTTTCTATCCGGTGGCAACCCAGCGGATCAACAACTTCCTGTTCGCCAGCGGCGACACGTATCAAACCGACAGCGCCCGCGCGACGATTACCGCTGGCGGCCTGTTCGGCACGGGGCCAGGTGGCGGGGAAATGAAATTCCGCCTTCCAGAAGCGCATACCGACTATGTTTTCGCGGTCATTGGTGAAGAGTTTGGGCTGATCGCCTGCATTGCCATCGCCTGCTTGTTCCTAGCGATGGCGGTGCGGGTATTTGTCAAATTGCTCGACGAAGAAGATCCGTTCCTCGTGCTGGCGTCGGCGGGACTGATCATTGAACTCACGGTGCAGGCAATGATCAATATGGCCGTTAACATCGGCATCGCTCCGTCAAAGGGGATGACATTGCCGTTCATAAGTTACGGCGGATCGTCAATGATTGCACTGTGCGCCGGGTTCGGCTTGCTGCTCGCATTCACGCGCAAAAACCCCTATCTCAAACGATCACCCTATGTTGTGAAATGGAGTGGTCGGTAATGGGCGAACGTCACTTTGTTCTGGCCGCTGGCGGTACCGGAGGCCACATGATTCCGGCCCACGCGCTGGCCGAGGAATTGATCAAGCGCGGCCATCATGTCGCGCTGATCACGGATGTGCGCGGCGCGAAAATACCAGGGCTATTTGACGGCGTTCAAACCCACATCATTCCCGCCGGGCGGATCACCGGCAACCCGGCAAGCTGGTTTGGCGGCGCGCGGGCGATCTGGTCGGGCCGGAATATGGCGCTGCGGCTGTTTGAAACATTCAAGCCAAGCGCGGTCATCGGCTTTGGTGGATATCCCGCCTTTCCGACGTTGCTTGCCGCGCATCATGCCGGGATCAAGACGGCCGTCCACGAACAGAATGCCGTGCTGGGGCGCGTGAACCGGATGGTCGCTCGCCGCGTAGACGCCATCGCGCTTGCCTATCCAAAGGTTGGGCGGCTCGCCGAAAAATTCAGCGGTAAATCCTGGCTGATCGGCAATCCGGTGCGCGCAGAAATTATGGCTCTGCGCGAAAAGCCTTTTCCGCTGTTCACCGATGACGGAATTTTCCGGGTGCTGGTGATGGGGGGCAGTCAAGGCGCGACGATCCTGTCACAGGTTGTTCCCGAAGGTTTGGCGATGCTGCCGGTCAATCTGCGCCGCCGCTTGCAGGTAACCCAGCAGTGCCGCGCCGAGGATATTGATGACGTGCGTGGCCGGTACAAAACATTGGGTATCGCCGCAGACTTGGCGACCTATTTCGATGATGTGCCTGAAAAACTGGCGTGGACGCATCTGATGATATCTCGCGCTGGGGCGTCAACGCTGGCCGAACTGACCTGTGCGGGTCGCCCGGCCATCCTGATTCCGTTGCCATCAGCCACCGATGATCACCAGAGCGAAAATGTTCGGGAAATGGTTGCTGCGGGCGGCGCACGGGCGATTTCGCAATCCAGCTTCACCGCCAAGGAACTTGCAAAGCAGATGCAAAAACTGGGTCTTGATCCCGACGGGCTGACAAATGCTGCAGGTCGTTCGCGCAGTGTCGGTCGGCCCAATGCGACACGCGATTTGGCGGATCTTGTCGAAAATCTCGATCGGCCACTGGCTCCAAACCTTGTCGGCATTGCCCCAGCATTCAAACTGGCAAGGGCCGGCGCATGAGGGGGGTCGCAACCGATATCGGCACGATCCATTTCGTCGGCATCGGCGGCATTGGCATGTCTGGCATTGCCGAAGTGATGCACAATCTGGGGTATAAGGTGCAGGGGTCCGACGTTGCTGAATCCTACGTTATCGACGGATTGCGCGCCCGCGGGATCAAGGTGATGATCGGGCAGCATGCCGATAATCTGGGCGACGCCGTAGTGGTGGTCACGTCAACCGCTATCAAGCGCGGTAATCCAGAGGTTGAAGCCGCCTTGGAACAGCGGGTGCCGCTGGTTCGCCGGGCCGAAATGCTGGCCGAATTGATGCGACTCAAAAGCACGATTGCGGTTGCGGGAACCCACGGCAAAACGACGACAACATCGATGATTGCCGCAATGCTGGACAGCGGCGGGCTTGACCCGACGGTGATTAACGGTGGCATCATCAACAGCTACGGTTCGAATGCGCGGCTCGGTGACAGCGAATGGATGGTTGTCGAGGCGGACGAAAGCGACGGCAGTTTCCTGCGTCTCGACGGCACGATTGCCGTGGTTACCAATATTGATCCTGAACATCTCGACCATTATGGCAGTTTTGACGCGGCCAAGGATGCGTACGTCGAATTCATCGAAAATGTCCCCTTCTACGGCGTTGCAATCCTGTGCCTTGATCATCCCGAAGTGCAGGCGATCCTGCCGCGTATCCGTGACCGGCGGATCATGACTTACGGCTTTTCCGCGCAGGCCGATGTACGCGGCGACAATGTCACGCCCGTTGCCGGTGGCAACAGGTTCGATGTCGTCATCCGGTCACGCGATGGCAGTGCGCGAACGATTGTCGGCGTTGAACTGCCGATGTCGGGTCGGCACAACGTCCAGAATGCGCTCGCCGCCGTTGCCGTTGGCCTTGAAATGGGCATGGACGACGCGACGATCCAAAACGGATTTGCCAAATTTGGCGGCGTCAAACGTCGCTTCACCAAGGTCGGCGATGTGGACGGCATAACGATCATTGACGATTATGGTCATCATCCGGTTGAAATCCGTGCGGTCTTATCCGCCGCGCGTGAAAGCGCCCAAGGCCGGGTCATCGCCGTGTGCCAACCGCACCGCTATTCTAGGCTTGGCGGGTTGATGGATGAATTTGCGCAGGCCTTTAACGACGCCGATATTGTCTATGTCACCCCGGTTTATGCTGCGGGCGAATCGCCGGTTGCGGGCGTTGATGCGTCGGCCCTTGTTGGCAATATGAAACGTCGCGGCCACCATAGTGCGTCGATCATTGCCGATGCCGCGTCACTTGCCACCGAATTGGCCAGCGGGGCCCGGCCCGGGGACATGATCGTCTGCCTTGGCGCTGGAGATATTACCAAATGGGCCGCAGGTCTTGGCGACGCGATCAAAGTTGCGCGCGGATGATGGCGCCGCTTCCCCCTGTAACTGGCAAGTTGACTCAAAACGCGCCGCTGGCACCGCTCGTCTGGTTCAAGTCCGGGGGTAAGGCAGATTGGCTGTTTGAGCCGCAGAACGTCGCTGACTTGCAGGCCTTTGTTGCTGGCCTTGATGCCTCTGTGCCAATCATGGCACTTGGCCTTGGATCAAACCTGATTGTCCGGGATGGTGGCGTTTCTGGCGTGACGGTCCGGCTTGGCAAGGCCTTTGCCAATATTGAACAGCCCGGTGTGACAACATTAAAATGTGGTGGCGGCGCATCGGGCATAAGCGTTGCCAGCAGAGCACGCGACGGTGGGATCGCCGGGCTAGAATTTCTGCGCGGGATACCGGGAACTGTTGGCGGGTTCGTGCGGATGAACGGCGGTGCTTATGGCCGCGAAGTGCAAGACATTCTCGTCGATTGCGATGTCGTGCTGCGGTCTGGCGAACGAACAACATTGCCCCTGTCCGCGCTTGGTTACACCTACCGCCACTCCGCCTTGCCTGAAGGTGCCATTGTCGTTGCAGCTACTTTTTGCGGCACGGTCGG
>JANNWX010000291.1:0-11135 GCA_031409315.1 Sphingomonadales bacterium
GCCAGCGCCGCAATCAAAAGGGCAAAGAGCGAGCCCAGCATCTTCAATGTGAAGCGAAACGCCCTTTTCATCATCACAGTCCTAACACACCGGGGTTGAGGATGTTTTTGGGATCAAGCTCAGCCTTGATTGCTTTGAGCAAGGCCCAATGTACCGGATCATGATCTCGGGCAAATGGATAGGTGCGGCCGATCTGGAAATGGATGCCGCCGTGGGCATGCATCAGATCGACAACCGCCGCCTTGATTCGCGTCACTTCGGCGGCTGCGGCATCGTTGCGCGGATAGACGGGTAAATTGGCGCGGTGATCGGGATCAACCATCCGTTCATGATAGGCATGCTGCGCATCAGGCCAGTAAAAGGCCGGTTCGTACAGAAAGGCCGTCGACCCAACCGCCATGAACATGCCGCCGGTGACAATTCCAAACCGGTCCATCACGTCCTGTTCGCTGGCGAAATAGTTCATCAGCGCAGTGTGAAACGGGACAGCCTGATCGTGGGGCAATTGCGTGTGGACCGGCACCCACCGTTCGCCCTTGGGGCCAAGGATATTGTGGAACGGTGCAAACGGCATCGCCCGCACAACTTCGGCGATTGAGTTCGGGATTTCGTTGCCCAGCGCGGCGCAGATTTTGCGCACCAGTGCAACTCTGCGTTTGGCATCATCGCCGTCCATGCCTTCGACGATGAAATGGGCGGCATAGGTCGTTTGCTTGAGCGCCCGATCCCCTGCGAGCGCCATTTTGGCCAGCTTGCCCAAGCCTTGGGCAACCGATCCTGCTGATTTCATAACCGCGCCCGCCATCTCGATCTTGGCACCGGTATCCGCCTTACCAATCTGCCCTTGCTGGAGCACTTCGTTCAGGCCGAAATGTTCTTCGACGACGCCTGCAAGCGCGGCTTCGCGGAAAGCCGCGTGCATAGCCGCAAACGTCGGGAAATTGAACGACAGTGTGGCAAACGCGGGCGGTGCCTTGACCAGCGCCAGCGTGACCCGCGCCTTGATGCCAAGCGCGCCGCAATCGCCGGTGAAAAGCCCCGTCGTGTCCGGGCCGTAGTGGCGGGCGAAGGCCGGTGAGGTGCCCGATACCGCGCTCCCGGTGCGGATCATCGCGCCGGCGCCTGTGATGATGTCAAAAGACAAAGCGGCCTCCGCAGAACTGCCCTGCCCGTGGCTGACGACATTCATCGACATTGACCCCGCGACGGTCGCGTAGAGGCCGGAATAGCTGCCCCAGAATGCCGTTTTATATCCACGCGCCGTCACCGCCGCGCGCAGTGCCGCCCATGTTACACCGGGCTCGACCGTCACGGTCGCACGCGTCTCGTCAATATCGATGTGGGTCAGATCGCTTGTGTCAATTGTGATCCCGCCGGGCTGATCGTGCCGCAGGGCATCGGTATAGCTTGCCCCCGCCCCGCGCGTGATTACCGACGTTCCCGCCTCATAGGCAAGGCGGATACAGTCTTGCAGATCGTCAACCGTTCCCGGCCTGATGACTGCGGCTGGCAGCGCGCCGACACGAAACACATCATGGGCATAGAAATTGCGCGCGTCATCGTCCAAAATCACCCGGTCTGGCCCCATCATTTGAATAAGATTATCCAAAATCACTGTCATCAGCCTTTGGCAATCTCATCCAACGCAGAGGTATAGCGGTCCGCGCTGTCGCCCGACGCCAGTTCGGCGGCTTGCTTGCGCGCCAGATAATAAAGCCGGGCCAGAAAATCCTGCCGCCGGGCTTCGCGCGCCTCCAGCACGGCTTGGTCGGGCGCAAACGCCTCAATTTCGGCGTCCAAAATAATCCCTTTGGCTTGGGCTACCCGTTCAACTGTATCCAGCCGGTCGCGCACGACCATCAGTTCATTGGCCAGAACCATGATCATCGACATCGCCTGATCCAGACCCTCGGCCTGATAAAAAAGGGGGCGTTTGCCCTTGGCGTGACGTGCAATCATCATCCGGCCTTTCGCGCGATCAAAACTTCCCAGCCGCCGCCCGGCGCATATTCACCAGCAACGAAATCGCGGTCAGCTACAGCTTCGGCAGCCTCTGCCGAATAGCCGGGGTCGGCTTGGGCGGCAAATTCCATCACCGCCATTGGCGCTGTATCAAATTTGATCGTGTCGCGCGCAAAACCGGCGTCGACCGCAAGCGCAATCTGGTCCTTATCGCGCATCGGCCCCCAAAACGGTTCGTTGTTATAGTAAGTTTCATTGTCGAGAATGAACTGGGTGAACGGGTCCATCAGATCAAAGGGCGGAAGATCTGCATGGATCATATAGCCGCCGGGTTTAAGCAGCCTATGACATTCTTTGAGTATCTGCGGCATCGCTTTGCCACTGGTTTCATGCAGCAAGATGTGGCTGACGATCAGGTCGAAACTTTCGTCCGCAAACCCCGTCTGTTCGGCATTGCGCTGTAGAAAATGGACCGACTGTCCCAGTGCTGCTGCCCGCGCATGTGCATAGCGGACACAGGGGCCGCCCACATCAATGCCGGTGACTTCTGCGTCGGGAAACAGTTCCTTATACGGAACCGTCGAATGACCCACGGTGCAGCCCATGTCGAGGATTGCGCGCGGCGTAAAACCCGGCAAGCGCCGTTTGACATAATTGCAAACCGAACGCCCCATATCGTCGTTATGTGGCCCCATATAGCCCATCGCGTAAAGATAGACCCCGCGATCATACAGCGCGCCAGCGGTAATATCATCGGGCGATGCCTCGCCTGCATAGCCGCCGGGCATACAGTGGATGTCAATCGCGCTCACATAACGGGGCACATCAAAATCAGGGCGCGATTCCAGCGTCGCTGCCGCGCCGGCCGACAAGGATTGGGTCCGCTCAATGAGGTCAGGCAGCTGATGTTCAATCGAACCGATGACTGATTCCCACAATAATTCCTGCGCGATGCGGTTGGCGGCGGCATAATGTTGAAAATACAGATCGCCGACCATTGCCTTGCGGATGTCCCACCGATCGGCAGGCGGACGACCATGATCGCGCTCAAACTGTTTGGCAGCGCGGTTCGCAAACACCGGGCCAAGACCGGGCAGCAGCCCTTGCTGGACAAATTGTTTGTAGCTTTTGGTGAATTCCTGACGGGACCGTTCGTCATGGCTGGCCACTGGCAATGCCACATGCTGGGCCTGCTGGAACGTGTTGAGCATATCCATCAATCAATCTCCGTCGAACTTGGCTGGGGATGGCCGATCAGGCCGCCTGACGCCTTAATATGTCCGTAAACTATTCACCAGCCGGTCATTCATATGCCTTGGCCGCGTCGAACATTCCAGCGGTGCCAAGCAAGGCGTTGAACGCCCCAAGATCGGCGATTGCATCGCCCAGGCCCGTGGTCGACCCGTGTTCTGCAAGATGGGTAAGCCACTGCGGCGCAGCGCGAATAAAGCCGTGGAGCAACAACAGCGGATGTAGGCCAATCGCATAGCCAAGACTGGCAAGGTCTGCGCGCGACGTCACTGGAGAAACGCCGCCTTCGACAAGGTTGTGGACCAGTGGCACCGCCGCACCAAATGTCCGTCCGATCTCCTGCATTTCCTCAATGCTATGCGGCCCTTCGATAAACAGCAGGTCGGCCCCGGCATCGACATAGGCCTGCGCGCGTTCCATTGTCTGATTGAACCCTTCAGCACCGCGTGCATCGGTGCGCGCAACAACCAGGGTGGACGCGGATCGCCGCGCATCAAGAACAGCCTTTAACTTGCCAACAAATTCCGCGCGCGGGATGACGGCTTTGCCGTCCATATGGCCGCAGCGTTTTGGGAAAGACTGATCTTCAAGCTGGATAGCGGTTGCCCCTGCGCTTTCAAGCATCCGCACCGTGCGCTGCGCGTTGAGCGCATTGCCAAAGCCGGTATCGGCGTCAACGATCAGCGGCAGGGACGATATTTCCCGGATCAGCGAGACAGTCGTTGCCAGCTCGCTCAAAGTCACCAGTCCGATGTCGGGGCGTCCGTGGCGCGCCATGGAAAGCGCGCCGCCAGACAGAAAGGCGGCCTTGAACCCGGCCTGTTCAACCAACCGGATGCTCAGGCCGTCCCACACGCCGGGCAAGGAGAGTGCCGCCCCGCTTGCGTGTCCGGGAATGGCATGTCCAAGCCGGGCGTGCCGATCCATCAACCGCCTGATGCTTGCGGAATATGGCTCTGGTGATTGGCAAGATACCAGTCGGCAATTTCCTCACGCGTCGCCCACCACACGCCGGGCAGCGATTTTGCATGTTCGATAAATTCGCGGATCGCGCGGATCCGGTGCGCCCGGCCCGATACATGGGGGTGCAGGCCGACGTTCATCAATCGCCCCGATGTCGCCCCTTCTTCATAAAGGACATCAAGTTCCTCTTTGAGGATTTCGGCAAACTGGCTGGTGGTATAATTGCGCCGCGTCAGCAGGGTAAAATCATTGATCTCGTTCGAATAGGGCGTCGATACGATGGGGCCGTGCGGGGTGCGCAACAAATAAGGCTGATCGTCATTCAATAAATCGCAATAGAATGTGCAGCCATATTCGGCGAGAATATCGGCCGTCTGAAGCGTGCTGCGCAGTGATGAGGACAGCCAGCCTTTGGCCTTGCGCCCGACATGTTTTTCATACGCGTCGAGCGTGCGCAACACCAGTTCGCGCTCACGTGCCGGTTCATGGGCATAATCAGTCAGCAGTTCACCTTGTTCCCAATTATGCGCCAGAAGTTCCCATCCGCGGTCAAGACAGGCATCAACCATCGCCCGCCGCCGTTCAAAGGTGACGGCATTGGTCGTGCAGCTGGCCTTGACGCCCAACGAATCGAACAAGTCATACAGCCGCCAGATACCGACGCGCTGGCCATATTCGCGCCACGTATAATTGGGGAAATCGGGGGTATCTCCGGGCAGAACGTCGGGCAGGATGGGTGGCCCGCCCGCATAATATGCCTTTTTGGTGTCCTTGGTCAGATCCCAGGTTTCAAGATTGAAGGTGAGGATGAGCGCAACACGCGCGCCATTTGGCCATTTTAGCGGCTGGCGCTGGCTAATCGGGATATAGTCATAGTCCATGGGCGCATTGTGATCGACCGACGGTTGGATGCCAAGCCCTGCACTCCATTGCTCGACAGTCGGATAGAATTGCAGTGCGGGACGCGCGTCGTGCTCGGTGCGCGCCATAGTTTGCGGATGACGAACGTCCAGACAACACAGGTCATCATCGCAGGCGCTGGGCCTGTCGGGACGACATTGGCCACATTTCTTGCGCAAAACGGCGTTGATGTCGTTGTTCTGGAGGCTGGTGCTGATTGTGCGCAGGATATGCGGGCTTCGACCTTTCATCCGCCGACGCTGGAAATGCTGGACCGGATCGGCATTACGCCGACTTTGATTGAAAAAGGCCTGAATGCGCCCGTTTATCATTGGCGTGACCGCAAAAGCGGCAATTTTATCGATTTTGATCTGGGTGAAATTGCGGATCGGACACGTTATCCTTTCAGAATCCAGTGCGAACAATATCATCTTTCGCGTGCCTTGGCCGAAGGCTTGGAAAAAATGCCGAATGCTTCGATGCACTTTTCACGGCGCTTGCTGGCCTTTGATCAGGATGATGACGGCGTCACCGTCCATGCCGAAGGACCGGTCAGCATCGAAAGCTGGCGCGCCCAGTGGCTGATCGGGGCGGACGGCGCCAACAGCCTTGTGCGCAAATGGCTTGGAACCGGCTTTGACGGCTTCACCTATCCCGAAAAATTCCTCTGCCTGTCAACCGATACCGATCTGTCGGATCATCTGCCAAATCTGGCCTATGTGAATTATGTATCCGACCCCGACGAATGGCTGGTATTATTGCGCGTGCCCCGGCTTTGGCGGATATTGGTGCCTGCGCGCGAGGATCAGTCTGATGATGACCTGAGGTCTGATGCGATGAAAAATGCCATATTCAAACGCTTGCTCGGCGACGGCATTGATGCGCAGACCGAACATCGGACAATCTACCGTATTCATCAGCGGGTGGCCCAATCGTTCCTGTCGGGGCGGGTCGCGCTGATTGGTGATGCGGCCCATTTGAACAATCCGCTTGGCGGGTTCGGGATGAATTCGGGGATCCACGATGCTTTCAATCTGGGGGAAAAGCTGATCTCTGTGCTGCAAAAAGGCGCGGACCCGTCTCTGCTTGGTCAGTTTGACCGTCAGCGTCGCCGCGTCACGCATGATTTCACTCAGGCTCAGACGATCCAGAATATGGAAATGATGCGCGGTGGGCAAAGCGAAGCCCATACCAGACGGCAGGATGAAATGCGCGCCATTCAATCGGACCCCGAACGGCGTCGGGCATATATGCTCCGCCAATCCATGTTTGAAAGCCTCGATCAGGCGGCCAC
Source organism: Sphingomonadales bacterium (assembly GCA_031409315.1). Classification (GTDB taxonomy): domain Bacteria; phylum Pseudomonadota; class Alphaproteobacteria; order Sphingomonadales; family Sphingomonadaceae; genus Aquisediminimonas. The sequence goes on from JANNWX010000291.1 coordinate 6,371, forward strand.
AATCGCTTGACCCGCCCGGAGACCTGATGTGCCTGACGTTCTTGGCTATCGCAAAATTTTTGGGGTCATCGGCCCGTCGACCAACACCGTCGTTCAGCCGGATTTTGAAGCGATGCGGGTGCCCGGCGTCACCAATCATTACCGTGGTATCTATGTTACCGATCCCGACGCGTTGAGTGATGCGGACTTTCTGGCGGGCACCCGGGCTATTTCGGACAATACACTCGACGCCGTCCGCAACGTGATGACCTGCAAGCCAGATTATCTGGTGATGGGCATGTCTGCCGTCACCTTTTACGGCGGGATCGCCGGGGGCGAGGCGTTCCGCAAGCAGGTTATGGACGTTTCGGGCGGGGTTGACGTCAGTATCGGGTCGGCGGCGTTGGTTGCTGCTCTTAAAGCATACGGCGGGATCAAGCGGGTGAGCTTTGTCTCTCCCTATTTTCCGGTGGCCAATGCCGAGGTGACAAATTATCTGGACGAAAGCGGCTTTGACGTGGTGCGCGATGTTGCGCTCAAATGCCGCTGTTGGACGGACATTGCCAAGGTGCCGCCAGCAACGCTCACCGATGTTCTGCACGATCTTGACGGGCCTGATGTCGATGCATTGGTGCAAGTGGGCACAAACCTGTCGATGCTGCACTTGGCTGCGGAGACGGAACGGCGGCTTGGCAAACCGGTGATCGCGATCAACACCGCGACCTATTGGCACGCCTTGCGCGCGAACGGCATCACCGACAAACTGTCAGGTCTTGGCCGGTTGCTGGAGGAATTTTGATATGGACGGCACCGTAAAAACATATTCGTTTGGAGCGCGCGTACTGGGCTGGTCGATTTCCCTGCTTTATTTTGTTCAATCCTGCCTGACGATTGCTTTGCCGCGCACCGATAAGGTGCTGGTGCTGCGCGCTGATTATCGCAACTGGCATATGCTGGTCGGCACCATATTGCTGGTGCTGTTGCTCGCGCGGATGCGGCTTTGGTGGCGTGAGGATCGCACTGTGCCTGCGCCCGCCGGGGTGCGGGCAGGCCTGTCCAATTGGGCGCGCACGCTGACGCTTGCTACCTATCTGTTACTGCTTAGCGCGCCGGTGTTTGGATTTCTTTTTGCGTGGAGCGACGGTGTGCCGGTGCGGCTTGCCAACTGGATCACGCTGCCGCCGCTGATGGGCGAAAGTTACCGGATGTGGATGTTCTCCGGCTATTTCCATTCGGGTGTCGGCTTCATGATGCTGATCTTGGCGGCCGCGGCAATGGTGACAACAGCTTATGCGTGGCTGCGATACGGCAAGGGTTTGCTGGCGATCTTTCCGCCCGGATTTGGGGCGCAGGTGCTGTTGACAATGGCGACGTCGGTCTGGGCGCTATCGACCTTCAAATCGAACGCGCCCGGCCCCGGCGCTGTGGCCCGGTTTTTGGCGATTGTGGTTGTCGTCTGGGTCATTGGCTGGTTCTTCAATGGACGGCGGGGGCCGGCGCCATTGCCCGTTGAGGCACCGGGCCGCTTCGGCCGGGTGGCAATGTTTGGCGCGCTGGCGCTGGTCGGGCTTGGCGCTTACGGCCCCTATGCAACGTTTCGCGTGTCGCCGTGGCCTATGGGCGCTGTGATCGCCGGGCCGCCGGGTGTCACGTCCCATGCTGCGCCGACAATGCGGGTGCAGGCATGGCCAAAAACTAGTTTTGAAGACGATGTTGCGGCGCAAACCTACAAATGGTGCGGCTTTTGCCATACATATACGCGGAACGGCGAACCAAAAGCCGGGCCGAACCTGTACGCAATTTTTGGCCAGCGCGCGGCCAGCGTGCCCAATTTCTACTATTCGGAGGCGCTGGCCGCAAAACGCGATGCGGGCCTTGTCTGGAGCGACGAAAGCCTCGACAAATATCTGACAAATCCCGACACTTTTGTCCCCGGCACGTCGATGATCATATCCTCAGGGCCGGTAAGCGATCCCAGAGTGCGCCGTGCCGTCATCAATATGTTGAAAAGGGATACCATGGCGGGCGCGATTGATGTGGTTGAGGCTCCGGCGGGGCAATAGTCAGTCGGCCAGCCAATCGACAACAGCTTTTGCCCACGCCTCGGGTTGTTCATCGATAATGTCATGCGTTCCGCCGTTGAGCGACGCAAATGCGAAGTCGGGGCGGAGAGAAAGTGCCCTTTTGGACGCGGCATATAGATCTTCGCCGTCGTTGGTCAGAATGAGTGTGGGGACAGCAACTGCCTGTAAATCCGCCTCAAGATTATGCTCAAAAGCCGCCGTAAATCCCCAATGATAGTCATCAGGATTGGCGAGGAGCTCTGTGACATAGCGGTGCATTGCTTCCACATTTGTCCAGCCCGGCGACGCAGCGAGGCGTTGATCCCAAGCCGCCTGCAAATGGCTGCCGTCGGACTTTATCTCCAGTGGTGAAAAACGGAACTGAGCGAAATGGCCGCGCTCTTCAACGGATAGCAACGCGACGCCATTCAGGATTAGTTTGCGGATTCGATCCCCATGTCGGGATGCGAATGCCGCTGCAATTGAGGCCCCGGTATGGTGGCCGAGAACATCCGCACGCGCCCAACCAAGCGCGTCGAGCACAGCCGGAATTGCGGCAGCATAGCCGACAATCCCAACCGGCTCTTTTGGCCTGTCGGATAAGCCAAAGCCGGGCGTGTCCATGGCAATTGTGTGAAAACCTGCATCGGCAAGATGGCATGTGGCAGCGTCGAACATCGCGCCGCTCAACGGTGATTGGTGTAGGAGCAATAATGGCCGCCCTCCCGCGCCAGCGCTCCTGAGATGAATTTGGCCGTAAGGCCCGTCGATGTAAGAGCGACGAGCAGCCGTCACAAATACCGCATCATTATCGAAAGTGCGCCGTTCCAGTTCACCTGCACTTGCGCCCTGTTGAAGCTTGGGATTCCGCCGGGGTTGTTGGAAACGCCAACGCCTTCTTTGGGGATGCCGATGATATTGGTCTTCAGCTTTCCGTTGCCGTCTTCATCATGTTCAACGCTTACAGCGTAGCTACCAGGAGCAACGCCGCGAAACGTGACCTTCATGTTTGCGCCGGTAATCGGGGACCGCAGTTTGACCGCTGTCTTGCTTTTTCCGCAGGTCGGAAATCCTGATTTGTCCTTCCACAGGCAGACGAGCAGCGCGCCCTTGGTTGATCTGATGCCAGTGACTGTGACATCGAGCGTGCGGGGCTCGGTTGCTGCCACCAAGACGGGGGCCGCAAGCAGGAGCAGCGAGGCAATTTTCATCAGGGTCTTCCTCATCCGATCAGTTCGGGCACAATATCTCGCTTCCGACCAAGAAGCTTCGCACCAAATATACGGCCCATAATCTTGCCACCGGTCAACCACGCGATTGACCGTCCGTGTTTCCCGCCTTCCAGCACCTTGTCTGCGATCCAGGGCGCGACGTCTTCCACACGGTCGGCAAGCATGTTGAGTTGATCGCGCAGCTTTGGCCAGTCTGCCGGATCAAGCTGGTTGGCTTCGCGCAAAAAACCGTCACTCACGAGAATGCCGGGCTTGATCGTCCCAATCCGCACCGGTCCGTCTTTAATTTCCGCCATCATGCTTTCGGTGTAATAGCGCAGGGCAAGCTTGGTCATGCCGTATCCGCCCATCCGGTCGCGTTGGCGCCCGTCGGATCCGCCGCCGAGCATCGTATAAATCCAGCCTCCGCCCTGTTTCGTCATGCCATCAAGCGCAACGCGGGTGCCGTGGATGCTGCCAAACAGGTTGGTCCGGATCATGGATTGCATCTCATCAAGGGTCAGATCGCGGGTCCATTTATGCGTCACCGCAAGGCCGGCATTGTTGATCCAGATGTCAACCCGTCCGAACTTTTGGGCCGCATGTTCCCACAAAGCTTGAACCTGTGCCGGGTATGAAACATCGGTAGCTATTCCAACCGCCCCCGGAATCGCAGCGACTGTTGCATCGACCTCGCGTGCATTGCGTCCTGATATGACAACAGTATGGCCACGCGCGGCAAACGCTTCTGCCAGACCTCGCCCGATGCCCTTCGTTGACCCGGTGATGACGACGACGCTCATGGCTTGGCCTGCAATCCCCTGATTATCGTGTTGGGTAGCAGGCTGTTGTCCCATTCGCCCTTCTCGCCAGCTTTCGGTTTGGGCGTCGGGCCAAATCTCAGAACGACAAGCTGTTTTGACGGCACGATCCACATTGCCTGATTGCCGCTGCCATCCCACAAGAACAGGTCATCAGCTGCATAGGGTTCGGAATGGAGCGTTCCAATCGGCTGTGATCGTTCCGGGAAGAAGCGCACGCGCTGTTGATAGGGTTTGCCGATCCACATGTGCAGCCCCCATTTCGGGTTGGCAGGCGACGGCTTAAGCGTTTGCGCGACCCAGCCTTCGGGCAGGATGCGTTTACCCTCCCACACACCGTCCTGCGCCATCAAGACGCCCAGCCGGATGAAGCTTTCGGCCGGCAACATCATGCAACAGCCGCTATGGGCAAGCCCACCGGGCCGATTGACGTAAACCGTCCCGCCCTGCGCACCAATCTGCTGGATGAGTGCCTTGCCAACATAATCGGCGTAACGCTGCTTGGTGGCGCGTTCGATGACGATGGCCAGCATGTCGGATGTGATCATCGAATAATCATATTCGGTGCCGGGTTTGTACTGATATTCGGTTTCGTTGATCAGCAGATCTTCGTGGCGCTCGCCCAGATATTCGCGCATCGTCTGCGACCATGGCTTGAAATCATTATAGGCAAACCGCGAAATTCCGCTCG
>JANNWX010000292.1:0-1812 GCA_031409315.1 Sphingomonadales bacterium
GGAGACTTACATGCCTGTATTGCCTATCGAAATTGCCAGTGCGTTGGTAGATCCCAAAGCATATGGTGAATGGCACGCCCTTCACAACATGTTTACTTGGGCGCGGGCAAACATGCCGCTCGCGGTTGCCAAGAACGAGAAGTTTAATCCTTTCTGGGCAGTCACGCGCCATGCCGACATCCTTGAGGTCAGCAGGAATAATGCCCTTTTTGCCAACTCCGTTCGGTCTCCCAGTCTTGTGGATCGCGCCGGGGAGGAAATCATCAAAGCGATAACGCCCAATAATGACGGCCATCTAATACGCGCGCTGGTCCAAATGGATGCGCCCGACCATATGAAATACCGGCTGTTGACCCAAAGCTGGTTCATGCCCAAAAATCTGCGCGCCATAGAAGCTGACATCCGCGAAATTGCGCGTGATACAGTGGCCAAAATGTTGGCAATGGATGGCAAATGCGACTTTGCAAAGGATGTTGCGGCTGCTTATCCACTCCACGTCGTCATGAAAATATTGGGCGTCCCGGCCGAAGACGAACCCCGGATGCTGATGTTGACCCAACAATTATTCGGCCCGGTCGATCCCGACATCAACCGATCACGCCAGACCGTTACCAACCCGGCTGATGCGGTTAAGATGCTTCAGTCTGTGATCGCCGATTTTGAAAATTATTTCAGTGAGATCACCGCCGACCGCCGAGCAAGTCCGCGGGATGACCTCGCCACTATTATTGCAAACGGGATCATCAATGGCGCACCAATCCCGGACCGCGAAGCCAATGGATATTATATGATCATTGCAACCGCAGGGCATGATACCACGTCTGCTTCGACGTGCGGTGCCATCATGGAACTTGCCAAAAACCCTGCACTCTTCGCCCAATACCGCGACGGCACCAAAGACATGGCAGGACTCATCGAGGAAGCGATACGCTGGACATCGCCGGTCCAGCATTTCCTACGTACCGCGACCGAAGACTGCGAATTGGCCGGGCAAAAGATCAGCAAGGGCGATTGGTTGATGCTCTGCTATGCAAGCGGTAACCGTGACGAAGCGGTGTTTGATGACCCGTTCACGTTCAACCCAGATCGCACGCCCAATAAACAGGTCGCATTCGGCTATGGTGGGCATGTTTGCTTGGGCCAACACCTCGCTCGTATGGAAATGCGGATTTTTATGGAAGAGTTGCTCCCAAAACTTAAATCTTTGGAATTGGCTGGCGAACCGGCGCGTGTCGAATCCACCTTTGTGGGCGGATTGAAGCGGCTACCGATCCGCTTTGTAGCAGCCTGAATTACCGGAAACCGGGAAAAAATTTGCGGCGATCTCACTGGCGATCCGCGCGGGCCGCAGTGTATCCGCGTCAACACAGCACCAGCTTGATTTGACTTCGGCCAGCACCTCTTCACCGCGTTTGATGATCGTATCGTAAAAAGCACGGGCGCCGTGGATTTTTTCGAGAACGACGGTCGCAATCACTTCATCGTCGAGAAAGGCGGGCTTGCGGTAGGTGATTTCATGTTTCAGCGCGACCCACAAATGGCGCGCAACGGCTTCGGGCGGGGCCAGATTGCGCCAATGGTCAAGCACCGCATCCTGCACCCAGTTGAGGTAGCGAGCATTGTTGACATGGCCCATGAAATCAATGTCGGCGGGCAGGATACCGATGATGTGGCGAAAGGGCGCGGCATTTGTCATGATGCACAGATAGGGGGCAAGTGTGACGAATGCGAGGCGAAGGCCAAGTTTTTTCTAATCAGGCTGCTTTCCGCCGTTTTGTGGCGGCGGGTTTTGCCGGTTTGACCACGGGCGGT
>JANNWX010000293.1:0-3141 GCA_031409315.1 Sphingomonadales bacterium
GCTCGACCACCTTGAACGGGGTCAGATAGCCGTCGTTGATCCCTTCTTTCAGCGAATAGGTGTAAACCGGGTCGCCGAAATAGGCATAGGTATCGACATTGTCCTTGCGCTTGGGCGTGGCGGTCAGGCCGATTTGAACGGCTGGTTTGAAATATTCCAGAATGCCGCGCCACTCGCTGCCCTCCTTTGCCCCGGCGCGGTGACATTCGTCGATGATGATGCAATCGAAGAAGTCGGGCGGATAATCCTGATAGTTGAAGGCGGGTTCTTCTTCGCTCCCGCCCTCCGTCATCACCGATTGGAAGATCGTGAAGAACACGCTGCCATTCTTGGGCACGCGGCCTTTCTTGCGGATTTCGGCGGGGCTGATCCGCACCAGCGCATCGGGTTCGAACGCGGAAAAGCTGTTATAGGCCTGATCGGCCAGGATGTTGCGATCGGCCAGGAACAGGATGCGCGGGCGGCGGGTCGGTTCGCCGGTGCCGCGCCAGTCGCCAAGGTTCCAGCGCGCCTGAAACAGCTTCCACGCAATCTGAAAGGCAACCGCCGTCTTGCCGGTGCCGGTGGCGAGCGTGAGCAACCCCCGGTCTTTCCCCGCCGCAATCGCCGCCAGCGTCTTTTCGATGGCGTTGTATTGGTAGTAGCGCGGATCGAACTTGCCGCCGGTTTCATAGGGCACGGCGGCGAAGCGGTCCCGCCAGACATTGGCATGGGCGAAGGTCGCGTCCCAAAGCTCCTGCGGGGTCGGCCAGCGATCGACCAGACCTTCCTGTCCGGTCTGCATATCGATGCGGTAAATGGCCTTGCCATTAGCGGCATAGGCGAACCGGGTTTGTAGCCGCTCGGCATAATCCTTGGCCTGCCCCACGCCTTCGCCAACCGGCTTGCCAGCCGCCTTGGCCTCCACGCTCGCGAGCTTGGTGTTGCGATAGAGCAGCACATAATCCGCCGCCTTGGCGGTTGATCGCTTGGCCGATCCCGTCAAACGTCCCGGCGCGATCACCTCACGCCGCGTGCGGCTATCACCCACCACACCCCAGCCAGCGTCGGCAAGGGCAGGGTCGATCAGCTCGGCGCGGGTTTCGGCTTCGTTCATCGGATCAGGTCAGTTCCCCGGCAAAGGCCTTTTGCAGGAGGGATTGTTTGAGTTCGGCAAGGGCGGCAAGTTTGGCTTCATAAACGCCCGCCAACTTGCTCGTTTCATCATCAACCAACTGAATGCGGCTCACAATCGCCCGTTGCTGCTCAACAGGGGGTATCGGCAAGATTGCCTTCTTTACAAGGTCGCCACTAATATTCAGCACGATGGCTCCAGCCGCGAGATTTTGAAACTGCTTCTGCACGATCGGCGACGACAATAGGTAATAAAAAAATTCCGTATCGATGCCTTCACCGAGCCGCAGGGCAAACCAACCATCGTGGATATAGCCTCAGATCTTCATGATGTATGGTTTGCCAAATGACATTGAATTGGTGAGAATGAAGTCACCCGGATCAACCTTCCGTGATTTCAGCGCACCAGCGGGCGTTATGCGTTGTTTCGTTTGGGTCACATATTTTGCGTCGTTCTTCGTGTCGCCGATCTTGATCCAATTCTGGCCGTCGTCCTCCGTCGTTACGAAACTTTTAATTGGGCGCGGCGAACTCCCGCGCTCCACCTTGCAGGCTTTCCCTAGGGGCACATTCTTCCAGCCCTCTCCATTCTTGTTAAAGGCGGATTCCAAATAACCCTCAAAAAAGGCGCGGGCATTGGTCAGGTTTTTCTCGGCGTTCGCTGTCGCGCTGGCGATGCCTGCAAAGGCCTTGTCCATCACCGCAACAATCCGCCGCTGCTCCTCCAGGATCGTTGGGACTTCAACCATTTCGTCGTGAACCGAATTTCGATTCAAAGTTGGCACACCGACGCCTGAGGCAAATTTGCTTAAATCGAAGTGACGTAGAAGCCAAAACACAAACTTGGGATCGTTGCCGTGAAAATCCTTCACGAAAAGTGCCGTGTTCAGCGGCCAAAAATCGCCATCGATGAAGAAAACAGAACCAATGCTGCCACTTCGACCCGTAGCAACACCGGGTCCGGGCACCATAGCTGACTCGATTGTGTCGATAATCCCGCTTGAACTGACCAAAGGGATCGGACCGGGGCGACGCTCTCGTGTGGGAAGGTCAAACCCTCCATGCAGTGTGCATACGTCACCTAAACGCTTTCGCTCCCACCCCGCCTTCACAGCAGCGCCCTGATCTCAGCCATTATCTCCGCGCTTTCCTGATCCAACGCGGCAATCTCCTCCAGAATAGCTTCCGGGCTGCGCAGTGCCACCACCTCGCCCGCATCGGGGTTCTTCACCGATAGATCAAAGCTAGCCGCATCGATCGCACTGCGCTCCACGCTCCAGCTTTTGGGTATGGTTTGGGGCGCTTTGAGTAGGAAACAGACCGGAACCCACGCTAATCCTCTTTAGGCTTCATCCTGTGAAGCGCCAAACCGACCGGGCGTCCCGCTGGACTGTCCACGAATCAATACAAACGAGGATCATTCCGCCAGATTGGCAAGCCGCGCGGGTGTCACTAAGCATGCGCCAATGTTTGAACAGACCTTTCGCAACATCGACGACGTCCTGCGCAAAGAGGCGGGATGCACCACGGAACTGGACTATACCGAACAGACCAGCTGGATACTATTCCTTAAGTATCTCGACGAGCTGGAGGAAGACCGCAAGATCGATGCCGAGCTGCGCGGCAAGCCCTATGCGCCGATCATCGATGCGGCGCACCGCTGGAGCGTCTGGGCAGCGCCCAAGGACGCGGCGGGCAAGTTCGATCACAATGCAGCGCTGACCGGCCCGGACCTGATCGACTATGTCAACGCCACGCTGTTCCCCTATCTCCACGGGTTCAAACAGCGTGCGCCCGCGCCCGACACGATCGAATATAAGATCGGCGAGATTTTCGGCGAAATCAAAAACCGCTTCAATTCGGGCTATTCGCTGCGCGATGCGCTGGAGCTGATCGACGGGCTGTCGTTCCGGTCGCAGGACCAGAAACATGAGCTATCGCACCTGTATGAAGCCAAGATCAAGAATATGGGCAACGCCGGGCGTAATGGCGGGGAATATTACACCCCGCGCCCGCTGATCCGCGCGA
>JANNWX010000294.1:0-2460 GCA_031409315.1 Sphingomonadales bacterium
CCGGGAAGCCGCCAAAGGCAAGCAATCAGGCCGGACACAGGAAATCCAGCGGCTGATCGGTCGATCCCTGCGCGCCGTTGTTGATATGAAGGCGCTTGGCGAACGGCAGATAACGATTGATTGCGACGTGATTCAGGCTGACGGCGGCACGCGCACAGCCTCCATCTCCGGCGGCTGGGTTGCGCTTCGGCTGGCGGTCGATAGCCTTATTGCCAGCGGCAAGCTTGAAAGTGACCCGATCAAGCAGAAAGTGGCAGCGATCAGCTGCGGGATTTACAGCGGCACCCCCGTCCTCGACCTTGATTATATCGAGGATAGCAACGCCGGGGCCGACGCAAATTTCGTGCTGACCGAGGATGGCAGCATTGCCGAGGCGCAAGCCACGGCCGAGGGCGAAACCTATGACGAGGAAGCCCTGCTCCGCCTCCTCCGCCTCGCCCGGATCGGCTGCAAGGCGATTTTCGAGGTGCAGGACAAGGCAACAGGGCGTTAGGAGGATGGCTCGCAAACTCACGCCCGGAAAACTCGTTATCGCTAGCCATAATCCGGGCAAAGTGCGCGAAATCCGGGCTTTGCTTGAACCGTTTGGAATTGAACCAGTATCGGCGGGCGACCTCGGCCTACCTGAACCCGACGAAACCGAAGATAATTTCGCCGGCAATGCCCTCATCAAAGCCCATGCCAGCGCACAAGGATCAGGCATCGTTGCCCTTGCCGACGATAGCGGACTTATGGTGGATGCGCTTGACGGCCAACCCGGCGTTTATACCGCTGACTGGGCAGAAACACCAACGGGGCGCGATTGGGCGTTGGCGATGGAGAAAGTGGAGACCGCGCTTCAGGGGGTCGGTGCCGAAGCATCCCGTGATGCCCAGTTTGTCTGCACCCTCGCGCTTGCCTGGCCCGACGGACACACCGAAGTTTTTGAAGGCAAGGCGCACGGAACTTTGGTCTGGCCGCCGCGCGGAACCGTCGGTTTTGGTTATGATCCTGTATTCCAACCACTTGGCTATGACCGGACATTTGCGGAATTGGACCCCGCCGAAAAGCATACGATCAGCCACCGGGCCGATGCCTTTTCTAAGCTTGTTTCGGCGGTTTTCTGACTTTGAGCGCGCCCCTCGCCCTTTATATCCACTGGCCTTTCTGCGTTTCCAAATGCCCCTATTGCGATTTCAACAGCCACGTGCGCGACCGGGTTGATCAGGACGCCTGGCGAACTGCGTTGCTGGCCGATATGGCGCATGAGGCAGCACTGGTTTCCGGGCGCAAGCTAACATCGATTTTCTTCGGTGGCGGAACACCGTCATTGATGCCGCCGCAAACCGTTGCTGCCTTGATCGCTGCCGCCGAGCGCCATTGGGGGTTTGCGCCCGACATTGAAATCACCCTAGAGGCCAATCCATCTTCGGTTGAAGCTGCGCGTTTTGCCGATCTTGCGCTGGCCGGTATCAATCGGGTGTCGCTTGGACTGCAATCTCTTGATGACGAGGCTCTGTGCTTTTTGGGACGAGCGCATAGTGTCGCAGAGGGGCTCGCTGCGCTTGAAACGGCGCAATCCCAATTCAATCGCGTCAGTTTTGACCTGATCTATGCCCGGCCCGGCCAGTCACTTGCCAATTGGGGGCTAGAGCTAAAACAAGCCCTATCCTTTGGCACCGGCCATCTTTCTCTCTATCAGTTGACCATCGAGCCGGGAACGCGATTTGCGACGATGGTTGCCCAAAATGATTTCACCCCCGTTGACCCAGATCACGGGGCAGACCTGTTTGAAACGACCCGGGCGATGACAGCGGCTAACGGCATCCCTGCTTACGAAATTTCAAACCATGCAAAGGCCGGTGAAGAAAGCGTCCACAATATGACTTACTGGCGTTACCAAGACTATCTAGGCATTGGACCTGGCGCGCATGGGCGGCGGGGCGGCACGGCTACTATGCGGCACAAAAAACCGGAAAACTGGATGGCAGCGGTCAACCGAAACGGCCACGGTGTTCAGATTGAGGATATGCTATCCCCTGTCGAGCGCGCCCGTGAGGCTCTATTGATGGGATTGCGGCTACGCGAAGGTGTGGACCTCGATCGCATCAGCGAAATTACGGGGATTGCCCCCAATAAACTTGTCAATCACGCCAAGATCGAAACGCTATCGGAGCACGGGCTTATTCTGTTGGATCGCGCTCGCCTAAGTGTGTCCGACGCCGGCATGATCCTTTTGGACGGTATTTTATCGGAAATAGTCGCCTAAACTTTTAATCCCCGAGTGGTTTTGGCAGCAATAAAGCCAAGAGGATTGATCGGCATTCCCCGTCAATCATACCGTCGATCAATTCCGGGCGAAACCGCCGTTGAAACGCGCGAACGGCCGCCGAACCATCGACAATATCATAGCCGAACCGCTCAAGCGCCAACAGGAAACCGCCGTCGGTCCAGTGCGGGTCCATCAAATTCTTTGTCGGG
>JANNWX010000295.1:0-2793 GCA_031409315.1 Sphingomonadales bacterium
CGAGCCGCGATCTGGCGCGCGCCACCGGCATTTACAACCAGATGCTTGAAGACAAGGATTGCTCGATCTTCCTCGTCATCGCGGGTTCAACCTCAGCAGGCGGCTGCATGGATCTTTACGCCGAGCTGCTCCGCAACAATATGATCGACGGCATCGTTGCGACCGGTGCGTCAATTGTTGACATGGATTTCTTTGAAGGGCTTGGCCACAAACATTATCAGGCGCTTGAAGTCCCCGATGATGATACGCTACGTTCGCTGTTGATCGACCGGATTTACGATACTTATATCGATGAGGAACAGTTGCAGGATTGCGACCATACCATCCTCGAAATCGCTAACAGCCTAGAGCCAAAGCCCTATTCAAGTCGCGCTTTCATCCGCGAAATGGGCAAATATCTGGTTGAACATGGTAAGAAAGACAACAGCCTCGTCAAACTTGCTTATGAACATGACGTGCCGATTTTCTGCCCGGCCTTTGTCGATTCCTCTGCCGGTTTCGGCCTCGTCAAGCATCAGGTGGACCGGGCGAAAGCTGGCAAGCCCTATATGGTGCTCGACGCGATTGCCGATTTCCGTGAATTGACCGACATCAAGATCAAGGCAGGCACAACCGGCCTGTTGATGATCGGCGGCGGGGTTCCCAAGAATTTCATTCAAGATACTGTCGTTTGCGCTGAAATTCTCGGCCATGACGACGTGCAGGTCCACAAATATGCGGTCCAGATTACCGTTGCGGATGTACGCGACGGTGCCTGTTCCTCGTCAACTCTGCAAGAGGCCGCAAGCTGGGGCAAGGTCAACACCGGCATCGAACAGATGGTGTTTGCCGAAGCCGGCAGCGTTATGCCGTTGCTGGCGTCCGACGCCTATCACCGGGGAGCGTGGAAAAGCCGGGCGAAACGCAAATGGGGCGCAATTTTCGAGTTCTGAAAATCGCGACATTTGCAGAGCCTAAGCGTAGATGGTAACGCCCGACATAAGAGGTTGGGGGGCCGTGCCATGATCCGCTTTTTCTTCGCGCTTTTTGCTGTCGGCGCCTACACGACTTTTTTCGCGGCATTTCTGTATTTGATCGCTTTTGTCGGCAATTATCCCGGCGCTCCCGCGACAGTCGACAGAAACATTACCAGTGACGTGCCTCCGGCGCTGCTCGTCAATACCCTGCTAATCAGCCTGTTCGGCCTCCAGCACAGCATCATGGCCCGACAAGGGTTCAAAACGGCATGGACGAAAATTGTGCCTGCTCCGATCGAGCGCAGCGCATATGTTTTTCTGTCCAGCGCGGCTTTGATTCTGATGTTCATTTTTTGGCGACCGATCGATGGCAACATTTGGCAGGTCGAAAATCAAGTTGGTGCTATGATCCTTTGGGCTGTCTTTGGCTTTGGATGGCTCACGGTTCTTGTAAGCACCTTTCTGATCAACCATTTCGAGTTGTTCGGCCTGTCGCAGGTCTATCGCCTCTGGCGCGGACAGAGTGCCGCAGAGCCACAGTTCAGGCAACCATTCCTTTACCGTCTGGTTCGCCATCCAATTTACTCTGGCTTCATCATCGCTTTCTGGGCAACGCCGGTCATGACCTATGGGCACCTTCTTTTTGCCATAGGTATGACAGTCTATATCCTGATCGGAATCCGCTACGAAGAGCGCGATCTTGTCAGCTATTTCGGGGCAGATTATGAATCCTATCGCGGGCGTGTCGGCATGGTGGCCCCAAAAATATCTCGCGGCTCCTGAAGGCATTGAGAAAGCGCGTTCAGTAGCTTTTGACAACTGATCTAAACTATTGCAGTTTCCTGCTTCTAAATAACAACAGGGGACGCACATCATGGAAAATACTATTCTTGCGCCAGCAGCGGTGCTGGTGCTTTGGTCGTTGATAATGTTAACATGGGTGGCCGCAACACGGTTTCCCGGAATGATAAAGTCAGGGATTGATCTAAAGGCATTGCCACCGGGCGGGCGCGGAGTCGACCTGGAGTCAGTGCTTCCGGCCAAGATCAACTGGATATCCCATAATTACACCCATTTGATGGAACAGCCCACCCTGTTTTACGCAATTGTCGGCATTTTGGCGCTCGCCGGGCATGGCGGCGGCATCAATACGACATTGGCATGGGCTTATGTTGGCCTTCGGATCATTCACAGTCTTTGGCAGGCTTTGGTCAATATCACGATGATCCGCCTCGCAATTTTCCTCGTATCCACCCTGTGTCTATTGGCGCTGTCGATCAACGCCGTGCGCGCAACTTTAGGAGTATAACTCATGCATAGCGAAATCCTTCATCCCATCGTCGCTCTTGCGGCTTGGACGATGATCATGTGGCTCTGGATGTATGTGACACGCATTCCGGCGATGCAAAAAGTGCCGGGGCTAGACGTGAACAATATGGTTGGCGGCATTGGCGCTGATCTGGACAAGGTGATGCCTGCCAAGACGCAGTGGATCGCGCACAATTACAACCATTTGCATGAGGCCCCGACGGTTTTTTATGCGGTATCGCTGGTGCTGGCTATTATCGGACAAGGCGACGGGATGAATGCGACAATCGCCTGGGCCTATGTTTTTCTGCGCGTCGCCCATAGTCTGGTGCAAGTTTTGTGGAACCGGATTGTGGCCCGGTTTTCGATCTTCATATTATCGAGCATCGCGCTCATCATGCTGGTCGTGCATGCTTATATGGCGGTTATCAGCCACTGATTAGCGGCTGAATGCGGCGGCCAGTTCCACATGGGTTGACCAGCGGAACTGGCCGACCGGCTTGATCGATGGGGGTTACAGGCTCGACAC
>JANNWX010000296.1:0-3433 GCA_031409315.1 Sphingomonadales bacterium
CATGGAAAACCCGATGCTGCGTGCCAGCGCCGCAAAAAACTCCGGCGAGGTCAGTACCTGCTTGAACCATGCCGCGCCGACGAAAAAGAAGCTGTTGCCCGCGAACGTGTCGTTGACCGAATAGAACGCAACGATGGCCATCGGGATGAGACCCGTTAGCGTCATGACCAAAAGGGCCGGGGTCAGGAAGGCATAGGCTCTTTTCGGGTCGGCGGTCTTGTGATCAGCCAAACAGCCTCTCCACATTGAAAAATGCCAGCGGTTGCTCTTCACATGTGATGGCCATGATCATGCCGCTCAAGTCAAGGTCCAGCCCTTTCGGCCCGCCCTCCTGCGGATTATGGCGGCCCGCGAGAAACACCTGTTCTGACAGCACCCTGACAGACTTTGACGGCATCAAATCGATGGCCCAATTGCCATCTTGCGCAACAAACTTGTGCACGACCGGCGCCCCTGCATCGGCAACGTAAAGCGATTTGCCATCGGGCGAAAAGCGCAAGCCGTGCGGATAAGAGATGCCCTTCAACGTCCCGGCAATCTTTGCCGCAGGCCCAACTGGCGCGGTCAGGTCAAAGATCGACACACAATGATTGTTGTGGTTGCTGACCGCCATGAACCGCTTGTCCGGGCTGACCGTGATGCCGTCGGGAACATCAAGCCCTGCCGATGCCGCAATGCGGCCGCGCGTGAACTTCAAAATGCCACCCAGCCTGATCCTGTGCGACGACACCCGCTTGGCAAATGTGTTGCAGGCATGGATGTCATAGACATCGCCCCTGTGCGGCACGACAACCAGCGATCCCGGTGTACGCAACTTGTGAAACGGGTTGATGCGCGAGATCGACCGTTCGGGCGTCAGCGTTACTGTCCGGCCATTGAAGGGTTGCTGCGGCAGGCGGAAGATCGTTATCGCGCCGGTCCGGTTGGCAATGACGAGCCGGTCATTGCCGATGAAGTCAAACCCGTGGGGATCGACAATGGCGGGCGACTGGATCTCGAAAAAATCATCAAGGGCGATATTCGCGCCTTGGCTGGAAATGTCGAGCTTCATCGTCAGGATCAGGCAGGTGTTGCGCCCGTATCCTGCCAATGCAGCCAGCCGGTTGTCCGGCGAAAAGCGGATGTCTTCTGTCCGCCCGAGCGCCGCAAGCGCATCTCGCACGGCAGGTGAGGGCAGGTAATCAATTCCGGCCGCAAAGCGCGCACCGTCATCATGGACGCGCAAAGCGTCCGGAACGTCAAGCATGGCAAACCCCTCATTTGCGCTGCCATCCGCCGCATGCCCCGCCAAAGGCCACAGCAAATCTGAAGGCAGCGCGCCAAGCACCCGTCCGGTTTCTAAAACAAAAAGTACCGCTATGCCATCGGGATGATGCTCGTGCGGATTATCGCCAAGTGGGCAGGGGCAAGCTACATGCTCGGCCTGTTTGGCAGGGAAAAGTTTAGCGCGATTCACACCCTATTAGAAAATATTGAGCTTAACTATCTCGCCAATCGTTTATTCAACT
Organism: Sphingomonadales bacterium; assembly: GCA_031409315.1. Lineage (GTDB taxonomy): Bacteria > Pseudomonadota > Alphaproteobacteria > Sphingomonadales > Sphingomonadaceae > Aquisediminimonas. Next base: position 1,509 of record JANNWX010000296.1, read on the forward strand.
GCCTTGTCATTGCAAACTTTCCGAACGCAGGCCGAGCGCGGTATACATCGACGCCTCCAGCGCTATGGCCAAGGGCCTCAGTAATGTGTCCGGTCTCAAAATCGCACCTATCACCTAGAATTACCTCTTTAAGAGCAGTGCCAAACTTCATGTAATAGAGCCCGCCCTCGCTCTCCTCACCTTCGAGATTGCGCAACCAGCGATACTCTTGTTCATATCTCCAATGTGAGAATTTTGTTGTCCAAACAGGATTTCCATTTTCATAAACAATAGGTAGGTTTAACTCATCAAAAACTTCATTTCTTGGAACTCTTTTAGACACGTATTTTACCGGGACGACAGTGCTATCTGGCATGTCTATCCCCAAACAAACGCCTTTGTGATCTTCTGCGTAGTGTGCCCAAATCACTGGGTTAGTCCACTTTCTACAAAATGAGACCAACCCAAATTTCTCAGAAAATTTTCGTCGAGCTTCTAACCATGTATCGCGGATAAGCGCATCAGAAAGGTCTACCGCAGCAAATTCAAACGGGTCATTGAGTGTAAGAATTCGAGATATTTTTAGTCGACGATAGAGGATGTTTTCTACCGCGTACTGCCTTGGCATAAATTTGTATAATCGCATGACAAAGCCTAAAACAAAAAGTACCGCTGCGCCATCGGCAGCACCGTCGCCGGTTCGCACGTCAGCAACACACCATCCGCCCGCACTTCATAAGTTTCCGGATTGACCTCCACATGCGGCAGCGCATCGTTGTGGATCATCGATTTCTTGCCGATGCCGCTGCGGGTGTTCTGTACCCCGACCATCGCCTTTTCGGTGCCGAGCCTCGCCCGAAGCCCAAGGTCCATAGCAGCCTGCGAAACAAAGGTGACGGACGAGCGCGCAGCACTCTTGCCATAGCTCGCAAACATCGGACGGTAGTGCACCGGCTGTGGCGTCGGGATGGAAGCGTTCGGGTCGCCCATCGGCGCGGCGGCAATCGAGCCGCCGAGCAGGATCATCTCCGGCTTGATGCCGAAGAATGCCGGGTTCCACAGGACGAGATCAGCACGCTTGCCAACTTCGACCGAGCCGATGTGCCGCGACAGACCATGCGCAATCGCCGGGTTTATTGTGTACTTGGCGATGTAGCGCTTGACGCGGAAATTGTCGTTGTCGCCTGTTTCTTCTTGGAGCGGCCCGCGCTGCACTTTCATCTTGTGCGCGGTCTGCCAGGTACGGATCAGGACTTCGCCGACCCGGCCCATCGCCTGGCTGTCCGACGAGATGATCGAGAACGCCCCCATGTCATGCAAAATATCTTCAGCCGCGATGGTCTCCTTGCGGATGCGGCTTTCGGCAAAGGCGATGTCTTCGGGGATTGATGGCGAGAGATGATGACAGACCATCAGCATGTCGAGATGCTCGGCAATCGTGTTGACCGTGTAGGGCCGCGTCGGGTTGGTCGATGAGGGGATCACATTCGGCTGGCCACAAATCTTGATGATGTCCGGCGCATGCCCGCCCCCCGCGCCTTCGGTGTGAAAGGCATGGATGGTGCGGCCCTTGATCGCCGAAATCGTGTCCTCGACAAAACCGCTTTCATTCAGCGTATCGGTGTGGATCATCACCTGCACGTCGTAGTCGTCGGCGACCGACAGGCAGCAGTCGATCGCCGCGGGCGTCGTGCCCCAGTCCTCGTGCAGCTTGAGCGCGCAGGCGCCGGCCTTGACCATTTCCTCCAGCGCGGCGGGTAGCGAGGCATTGCCCTTGCCGGCGAACGCAAGGTTCATTGGAAAGGAATCCGCCGCCTCGATCATCCGCTGCAAATGCCATGGTCCGGGCGTGCAGGTGGTGGCAAGCGTGCCATGCGCTGGCCCGGTCCCGCCGCCCAGCATGGTCGTCAGCCCGGAATAAAGCGCATCGTCAATCTGCTGCGGGC
>JANNWX010000297.1:0-26553 GCA_031409315.1 Sphingomonadales bacterium
CTTGGTGCGGCGCGGTTGCTGCGCGAACGATTGGCCCGCACCGAAAATATCCCGTCATTGATGCGCGATCTGTTGCCGGCGCTGGATGGCCACGGCGCCTTGGTCGATCAATTGGCCCGCGCACTCGTGCCGACACCACCGGTTGACGCTGCTCAAGGCGGTTATATAGCGCAAGATTATGATGCGGCGCTTGACGCCCTGCGCAACAGCGGCGGCGATGGCAGGCGGGCAATGGCCGCGCTGGAGACGCAGTACCGCACCGCAACCGGGATCGCGACACTCAAAATCAAACATAACGGCGTGCTCGGCTACCATATCGAGGTTGCGGCGCGCTATGCTGATCCTATGATGGCGGCGGATTCGGGCTTTACCCACCGGCAGACACTGGCCGGTGTGGTGCGATTCAATGCGCCCGAATTGCACGATGTGGCACAAAAAGTGACGCAGGCCGGGGCCCATGCGCTGGCGGCAGAAGCGGCGCATCTTGAAGAATTAACCGCGCTGGCCTTGGGGCGTGCTCGCGAAATTGCTGCGACCGCGCATGCGCTTGCGCGCCTTGATGTGGCCTCGGCGCACGGCGAACGAGCCGTCGAGGGCAGTTGGTGCCGCCCCCATTTTGTCGGCGATGACCGGTTCGACATTGTCGGCGGTCGTCACCCCGTTGTCGAAACCGCCCTTGGCCGATCGGGAAACCGGTTTGTCGCCAATGATTGCTTTCTGGATCCCACGTCGCGCCTGTGGTTGGTTACCGGTCCGAATATGGGCGGAAAATCAACCTTTTTGCGGCAGAATGCGCTCATCGCAGTGTTGGCGCAGGCGGGAAGTTTTGTGCCCGCAGAGCAAGCGACACTGGGGCTTGTTGACCGGTTGTTCAGCCGTGTCGGGGCATCGGATAATCTGGCGCGCGGGCGGTCAACGTTCATGGTCGAAATGGTCGAAACCGCAGCAATCCTGGCGCAGGCAACGTCGCGCAGCTTCATTATACTGGATGAGGTTGGGCGCGGCACATCCACCTATGACGGTCTGGCGATTGCCTGGGCCGTGGTTGAAGCCGTGCATGAAGTGAACCAGTGCCGCTGTCTGTTCGCCACCCATTATCATGAATTGACAAGGCTTGCAGAAAAGCTGCCTGCGCTGTCGCTCCACCATGTTCGCGCGCGCGAATATAAGGGCGATCTGGTTCTGCTGCATGAAGTGGCGCGCGGACCGGCCGACCGCAGCTACGGGATCGCCGTCGCCCGACTAGCTGGATTGCCGCCACCCGTGGTTGCGCGGGCAAAGGCGGTTCTATCCAAGCTGGAGGCCGGGCGTGATGCGACAGGCGGCTTGGCAGCAGGGCTTGATGATTTACCTCTGTTTGCTGCCATCGTTCCCGAAGAAAAGACCGATCCGGTCCATGACGCGCTTCATGCGCTAGACGCGGATAATCTAAGCCCGAAAGAAGCCCTTGATCAGCTCTACGCGCTTAAGCGGCTGGCCGCCGAACGCGATGGGGCCTAGAAGGACGAATGGCCCAGCGCTTTGATCAAGTAACCAATCGCCGCGCGATCATTGACCGGCGCACGTTGGCCGATGCGCTGGCGGCGCTGGAGGGGCGTGATGAAACCGGCTTGCGCAATGCCGCAACTGCTTTGTTAAAACCGGCCTTTGAAGCTGGACGGATTGAAATTGCCCGCCGGATTGAAGGTCAACCGACCAACGGCCGGGATGCGGCATCCGCACAGGCTTTTTTGACCGATCAAGTCTTGCGGCTGATCTATGATTTTACGGTTCAGCGGCTGTATCCCCTGAACAATGCGACCTCGTCGGAACGGATGGTGCTGATTGCGGTTGGTGGCTATGGGCGCGGCGAAATGGCACCCTATTCAGACGTCGATATCGCCTTTCTGACCCCCTATAAACAGACCGGATGGACCGAACAGGTCATCGAATCGATGCTCTATACGCTGTGGGATCTGGGGTTGAAGGTCGGCCATTCGAGCCGGTCGCTCGATGAAATGGTGCGGATGGCCAAGGATGATCTGACGATCCGGACGGCCTTGCTTGAATCGCGCTATGTCTGGGGCGATCAGGCTTTGTATGACGAGGCGTCGGCCCGGTTTCAAAAGGATGTCGTGGCAACAACGGCGCGCGCCTTCATCACCGACAAACTGGCCGAACGCGATGCGCGGCACAAACGGATGGGCGACAGCCGCTATGTGGTGGAACCCAATCTGAAAGAAGGCAAAGGCGGCCTGCGCGATCTGCACACCCTGTTCTGGATCGGCAAATATGTTCACCGCGTCTCAAGCGTAGCCGAACTGGTCGACCGCGGGCTGCTGACAGCGCAGGAGCTCCGGCAATTTCAAAAGGCGGAAAACTTCCTTTGGGCCGTCCGCTGCCACCTGCACCTTGTGGCCAAACGCCCCGAAGAACGGCTGACCTTTGACGTTCAGCGTGAGATTGCGGCGCGGATGCGCTACCGGGATCGGCCGGGCCGGTCGGCGGTGGAACGGTTCATGCAGCATTATTTTCTGATCGCAAAACAGGTCGGTGATCTGACGGGCGTGTTCCTTGCCCATCTTGACGATAGTTTTGCTGCCAAGGGGCGGCGGTTCACCTTGCCCAGCCTTGCCGGGTTTCGCCGCACCCCCAAAAAACTGAACGGCTTTGTTCTCGATCGGGGGCGGCTTGCCTTGCCGGGGGATGATTTTTTTGCGGCTGATCCGGTGCGGCTGATTGAAATTTTTGCGCTTGCCGATGAACATGGGCTGGAAATTCATCCCCAAGCGATGCGGGTTGCAAATCGGGACGCACGGTTGATCGATGCCAAGGTGCGCGGCGACGCGCGGGCCAATGCTTTGTTCATGGGCGTCCTCACAAGCCCGCGTGACCCCGAATATGTGTTGCGCTGGATGAACGAGGCGACGGTTTTTGGGCGGTTCGTTCCCGATTTTGGCCGGGTTGTCGCCCAGATGCAGTTTGACATGTATCACCATTATACGGTCGATGAACATAGTATCCGCGCCATTGGCCTCCTCTCGCGGATCGAAAAAGGGATATTGGGCGAGGATCATCCACTGGCCACCGCGATCCTCAAACAAATTGTGTCGCGCCGGGTGCTTTATGTCGCGGTTCTGCTACATGATATTGCAAAGGGGCGCGGCGGCGATCATTCGGTTCTGGGCGCAGAGGTGGCGATGAAACTCTGCCCGCGCTTTGGCCTCAGTGCTGCCGAGACAGAGACGGTGGCTTGGCTGGTCCGGCTTCACCTCACGATGTCGGCGACGGCGTTCAAGCGTGACCTTTCCGATTTCAAGACGATCCTCGATTTTGCCGCACAAGTGCAATCGCCCGAACGGCTGCGATTGCTCCTGGCGCTAACCGTGGTTGATATCCGCGCCGTTGGCCCCGGTGTCTGGAACAGCTGGAAGCGCCAATTGCTGTCCGACCTGTTCGAGGCCGCTGAAGAAGTGCTGCGTCTCGGCCACAAACAGCGTGGGCGCAGCGACCGGATTTCGGGCAAACAGACCGCACTGGCCACCGCGCTGGGCTGGGACAAAGCCACTTTTGATGCGCTCGCCAAAAGGCTGCCCGAATCATACTGGATTGCCGAGCCGGATGACATCTTGATCAGCAATGCCCGCCATATTGCCGATGCGGGTGACAAGCCCTTGTCGATTGTCGCCCAGGTTTATCCGGCGCGCGGCGCGACGTTGGTGACGGTCTATGCCGCCGATCATCCCGGCCTGTTCTACCGCGTGGCGGGCGCGATCCATTTGGCCGGGGGCAGCATCATCGACGCGCGCATCCACACCACGCGTGACGGCATGGCGCTGGATAATTTCCTGATCCAGGACCCGTTTGGACGGCCGTTTGATGAGGCTCAGCGGCTCAAGCGGATCGAGGCGGCGATCGAAGATGCGCTGGCCAACCGCCAGAAACTGGTTGACCGGCTGGAGGCGAGGCCGCTGCCGCGCAACCGGGCGGAGGCGTTTGATATTGCCGCCAATGTCCTCATCGATAACCGCGCGTCGAACCGTCAGACGGTGATAGAGGTCAACGCGCGTGATCGCCCCGCCTTGCTCAACGCGCTGGCCCATGCCCTGTTCCAGTCAAAGGTGACGATCCGCTCCGCCCATATCGCCACCTACGGCGAACGCGCGGTGGACACTTTTTACGTGACAGACCTGCTGGGCGATAAAATTGAGAACGAAGCGCGGCTCAAGGAAATCGAGGTGCGGCTGATCGAGGCGGCGTCAGGCGAAGGGATCGCCGCCAAGGCGGCATGAAAAAACCCGCCCCGATTGTCCGGGACGGGCTTTTTCTTGGGTTAGAAAAATCAGAATTTACCGCGTAAAGTCAGACCATATGTCCTTGGCTCGCCAAGAAATGCTGAGAAGGTCTGCGCAGAAAATGACGTTGCAGACCCAAACGCCTTTTGGTGGGCACGCGACGCCGATCCCGCAGCTTGCAGCGGCGTGTTGAACGCAACCTGATCATATTGTTTGTTAAGCAAATTCTGCGCCCAGAATTCGATGGCCCAACGCTGCTCTGGTCCGCGCAAACCAATCCGTGCGTTAAACAAAGCGTAGGCATCCTGAACCTTTTCGGGGAACAGGTCAGACCCAGTATTGGTATCGCTTTGCAGCCGGGTGTCGACATAGATCAAGCCGCTCAAGCCATTGCTGCCAATATCTGGAGTCCAGCCGATCGACCCGGTGACAACATATTTTGGTGCATTGGACAATTGGCTGCCCGGCAACAGGAACAGCTCGGTTGCCAGCGGCAATGTGCCAGCAATATTGCCGACAAGATCTTTGGCATATTTGGTGCTCGAATAAGTGACACCGGCTGCCACGGCTAGGTTACGTGCCGGATACGCGGTTGCTTCAATCTCGATGCCCTTGGCGATCACGCCCGCATTGACGTCACCAGCGGCGCATGTGCCGGTCGCTCCCGACGCATCCGAATCCGCGCCGCTGCCGCCGACAAGCGCGCTACAGCCGTTGACGTTTTGGACAAGGAAGAACAGCCCGTTAAACGTATTCAGCTGGAAGCTTTCGAATTCCTGATGGAAGGCAGCAACATTCAAATTGAACCGGCGGCCGTTATATTTGAACCCGAGTTCGTAAGCGTTGACCTTTTCAGCATCGAAGCGAAGGTTGACAACATTCCCATTGACTTGGGCTGCTAGCGGCGAACCCAAGGCGGATTGGTCAAGGTTATATCCGCCAGCCTTATAGCCCTTGGAAAAACTTGCATAGGTCAGCAAATCATCGACTGGCTTCCAAGACAGCACAGCCGTACCGGTGACTTCGCTGTCTTTAATCTTGTCCTGCAGATTGAGCGCATTCAGCCCAGAGCTAAAGTTGAACAAGCAAGAAAACAGCGTAGACGCATTCAGCAACGCGCGTGCCGTGGCGCTGGTTGCACCGGCGGCGGCAGGGTTGGTGAGTGTCTGCTGCGTTGGGCAGGCGGCGTTGTTATTGTTCAAACGGCTCTGAATGGATTTTGTTTCGTTGGTGTAACGCGCGCCAACGGTCAGGCTCAACCGGTCGGTGATTTTGAATATATTATGCGTGAAAAATGCATAATTGGTGCTCTTATGGTCAAATCCGGCTTTTTGGTCGCCAACATTGCCGATCGTCCCCAGACGCTGCAGGGACGCGATCAATTGTGAAGCATCGGTGCCGCCAGCCGCGTTCGGGCCAGAAAACGCGCCATTAAGGGTCGCGGTACCCGTCGGGCTCAAGCACCCGTCACCGTCAAGATCGGGATCGCGCAGAGCCGCAGAGCCGCTCACAGAGGCAACAACACGGCACGCCATAAATTGCCCGTAGTCGCGGCCGAAGGTCAGGTTTGAGCGGGTGTTGAGCTTTTCATTGGCGTAAAATCCACCGACCAGCCAGTCGAGCTTGTCTTCAAACAGCGAGCCTTGCAGGCGCAATTCTTGCGTGAAGGTCTTGAACTGGCGGAAGCTTCTTCCGTCAAACGGCCGATAGAGCAAATCGACATTGCCATAATCGACGTCACCGGCTTGTTCTGACTTATACTGCCGGTATGCGGTGATCGACGTCAATGAAGTGCCGCCCAAATCCCAGTTCAGTTCAGCAGAAACACCGCCATCAGACGTTTTGCCGCCATAAGTGCGACCGGGCGTGATTGCGACCCGGCGGCTATAGGGATCGTTTGGATCGGGAAACAAGCCGCCAAAGCTGGTCAGGATGTCGACAACCCGGCTTGTGTCACGCGTGCCAAAATCTCCCGGTGCTCCTGGCGTCGGGTCGAATGTTTCTGCTTTGGATTTAAACGAACCGGCACAGCACGCTTCCTTGCGGTTCGCATAATCAGCGATCAAGCGGATGCTGACGTCGTCGCTCGGTTCAAAAAGTATTTGGCCGCGCACGAACAGGCGATCACGGGTGTTAATATCCTGACCTGACAGGATGTCGGTCGCATAGCCGTCACGCTTGGCATAGCTGGCATCAATTCGAGCGGCAATTGTGGACGATAATGGTCCCGTCACGCCGCCGCTCAGCCGCATAAAATCATAATTGCCGTAGGTCGCTTCACCGCTTGCCCCGAAATTGAAATCGGGTTTTTTGGTGATAACATGGATCAGGCCAGCCGACGCGTTGCGGCCAAACAAGGTGCCTTGCGGGCCGCGCAATACTTCGATCCGGTCAACCTCACCAAGGTCGGTCAGGCCAATGCCGCTGCGCGACCGGTAGACGCCGTCGATAAAGACTGCGACCGAACTTTCTAATCCGGGATTGTCACCGACCGTGCCAATGCCGCGAATACGGGCCGAACCGTTGGCTTCACTACCGGTCGAGGAAACGAGGAGCGACGGTGCCAACTGGTTCAACTGGCGGATGTCATTGGCCCCCGAATTCTGGAGCGATTCCGACGATACTGCCGAAACGGCCAATGGAACATTGGACAAAGATTCAGACCGTCGGGTTGCCGTAACCACAATATCGCCAGCATTTTCGGTCGCCTCATCAGCCTGCGGAGCCGCATCCTGTGCGTAGGCGGGCATGGTCATTGCGCTAAGCGCAGCGGACACGAGCAATAGTGACTTTTTCATTTGGGCACCTCTCCACGTTGAATATATCTATTATCGGCCTCAATTAAGAGCATAATTGCCGGTTCGCCAATGGGAAAGACAGAATTTGCGACATTATTGACGCGTCATGCGGTTATTATGTCACACTTTATTGCAATTCGGCCCCGGCTGGTCGTGGTCGCGGGGTTGGGTATAAATTTGGTTATTTGTCGGTCGTCATCCCGGCTCCGGGTGGTCGCGCTGCTGTCGTCATGACCTTGACGATCTGGCCCTGTCCGTCGCGGTCTATGGTAAGCGTTGCAATAGACCCGACCGGCACTGCGGCAACCAGCCGCCGTAACTGGCTGATCCCGGTGACTTCCTTCCCGTCAAGCGTCGCTATTGTGTCGCCGACACGCAATTCTGCCGCTTCTGCGCCACCATTGGGGTCGAGCCGGGTTACGGCACATACGCTCTTTGGGCATTCAACGTTTAGGCCCAATTGGCTGCGGCGCACGGTGCCGGTTGCGGCCAGTTCATCAAGCACCGGGCGCAGTTTCGCCACCGGCACGATCAAGGTCATCGCGTCATGGCCAAATCCGTTGCGGCCAAATATCGCCGACACAATCCCCATGACGTCGCCCTGGCTGTTGATGACCGGGCTTCCGCCCAGACCGCCATTGGGCAGGAAATTGTCAAGCCCAACATAATCGGCAAGCTGCGGCCACGCATCGCCCTTGCTCTCGTCCATCCGGGCGTCGCCCATCACCATGCCCTGTGTGGCCAGCGTCGATTGCAGGGGGATCATCCGCCCGACAACCAGTGCAGCCTCCCCGGCGCGCGGATGGGCATTGGACAGGGGGAGCGCGGGCGGCCCGGGCTTTGACAGTTTGACGATGGCCACGCCGGTGTCGGGATCGATGCCAAGGATGTTGGCGGGCTGTTCGTTGCCATCGGCCAGAACCACCGTCACCGTCTTGGCCCGCGCGACGATATGTGATGCGGTCAGGGCAAGGCCGTTTACGCTGTCATAAACGAACCCGGTGCCTTCTTCGCGAAACGGCTGTTCAGCGCGGTCGCCGATCATGGTGCCAAATATATCCGGATTGCGGCGCTCCATCTTGTCGCGCTGCTTTGCCGTCAGTCCAGAGAAGGGATCGGCGCGTGGCGGCGGTGGTTCACCAACACCTTTGATATGCACGACGGACCGGGCCACGCGCGCGATCAAGGCGACACGACTGGCTTCGACAGAGGCAGGGGCAGCGGTAGGGGCTGGGGCGGGCGGACTTGGCGGCGCAACCGGCGGGGCCGCGCCGACAGGAATTGCAACAGCACAGATCAGGGCCAGCCCGAACGCCCGCAGCCTCATTTGGGGCTGAGCACCATCAGCATCTGTCGGCCTTCCATGCGCGGATATTGTTCGACCTTGGCGTCTTCGGCCGTATCTTCCTGCACCCGGTCAAGCAGCTTCATCCCCAATTGGCCGTGCGCCAATTCGCGCCCGCGAAACCGCAGGGTGACTTTCACCTTGTCGCCTTCGCCGATGAATTTGTGGATCGCCTTCATCTTCGTATCATAATCATGGTCGTCGATGTTGGGCCGCATCTTGATTTCTTTGATTTCCTGCGTTTTCTGGTTCTTGCGGGCAAGGTTGGCCTTTTTCTGGGCCTCATATTTATGCTTGCCGATGTCCAGAAATTTGGCGACCGGCGGATCAGCGTTGGGGGAAATCTCGACCAGATCAAGGCCAACATCGGCGGCCTGCTCCATCGCTTCTCTGGTATACATCACGCCCAGATTTTCGCCGTTTTCGTCAATCACGCGCACTTTTGGCGACACGATCAGATCGTTATAGCGCGGTCCGCTTAAGGGGGCGGGTGTCGGGCCCATCGGGCGCCGGGGGGTCAACGGTGGTATAACTTCGTCTCCTTGAGATGCTTCAATTCTGCCGCGATGTACCGATTTCTAACGAAAACGCAAAGGGCGATGCGTGCCGGGGTGCAGATTTAGCAAAGATGTGGCCAAATGGCGTCACATTATAATGAACGCAGCGCCGCTGCTGGTCGCGCAGAAAGGGCTGGCAGTGATCCGAGCAAGCCAAGCGTCAAAGTGCCGATGCCGCCGCCGACAATCGTCAACGCAACAACGCCCCAGCCCGGCGTCCAGTCCAGATCGAAAATGCCGGTCACCGCATACCAGCCGGCCGCGCCGCCAATGGCCAGCGCGAGGAGCGACAGGATGACGGCAAGCGCGCCATATTCGACCGCTTGAACGGCAAGCACCTGTCGCCGGGTCGCGCCGAGTAATTTAAGCAGGACGGCATCATAATTGCGTGATCGGCGCGACGCGGCAATCGCCCCGACCAGCACGGCAATCCCGGCCATGACGGCAACCGATGCGGCCACGCCGACAGCGGCGCCCAATTGGCCAAGCAGGGTGCCGACCTGGGTGATGACATCTTTCACCTTGATCAAAGAAACGCCGGGAAATCCAGCGGCCACCGCCCGGGAAATCGCACTTTCATTGCCTGCGTCGGCGGCGATCGTTGACGCCAATGTATAGGGGGCGGCGTCGAGAGCGCCGGGCGAAAAAACCAGCACGAAGTTAAAACCAAGCGTATCCCAATTGATTTCCCGCAGCGACGCAACCTGCGCCTCAATCTCCACCCCCAGGACTGAAATGGTTATCCTGTCGCCAACGCCCATGCCGATGGCTTGGGCCGCGCGGATATCCATCGAGACCAAAGGCGGTCCGGCATAATTTGCTGGCCACCATTTCCCCGCTATAATCCGGCTGCCCTCGGGCAGGCCGCGGGCAAAGGTCAGGCCCCGGTCGCCGCGCAGGAACCAGGCCTCATCGGGAATATCTTTCATGTCCGCCACGCGGCTGTCGCCAATGGCAACAACCGGGCCGCGGAGTGTGGGCACCATGGCAATCTCTGCCTTGGGCGCAGATGCCAGCACAGAGGCGCGGAATGCGCGTTCCTGATCCTTGGGGATGTCGAGCGCGAAAAAACTTGGCGCGCGTTTGGGGATCGTGCGTTCAATCTGGCGCGACAGGCTGGTCTGGATAAACGCCAAGGTGGCAAACAGGGTCAGCCCAAGCCCGAGTGCAACAACAAGCCGCCCGGTCTGCGCACCCGGCCGGTGCAGGTTGGCAAGCGCCAGTCGCAGCAAGGGCTGGCGCGGGCGCGGCAGGCGGGCGGCAATCCAGCGGACGCCGCTGCCAAGCCCGGTCAACAAGATCAGCAACCCCAAGACACAAGCAATGAAGATGGCGGCGAAAAACGGTTCTTTGGCGGTGGCAATGGCAATCGCCGCAATAAAAACGGCCAGCACCGCCATCGCGCCGAGCACAGGGCCGGTTGGCCGTGCCTCGCCCTCAACGCCGGTGCGGAACAGGCTGGCGGCGGTAATGGCCCGTGCCCGTGCCAGCGGCGCGAGTGAGAACAGCAAGGCGATCAGCAAGCCGTATCCAACGCTTGCAATCAGCGGCACCGGATACAGGGCAAGGCGCGGCTGCACTGGCAACGCGTCGCCAGCAAATGTCGCAATGGCCCAGGGGGTGAGCGCACCCACCGCCAGTCCGGCAATCACCGCGCCCGCCGCGACGATGATGATCTGGATCAGATAGGTGCGAAATATGGTCGCTGATGATGCCCCGAGCACTTTGAGCGTGGCGATGCTGCCGCGCTTGCCCTCCAGCCATGATGCCACGCCGTTGCCAACGCCGATCCCGGCAACCACCAAAGCGGTCAGGCCTACCAGCGCCAGAAACTGCCCCAATCGTTCGATAAAACGCCGTGTGCCAGGCGCGCCGTTTGATCGGTCTTGCACCTCCCATCCCGCCGCTGGGAATTTGGCGGCAAGCGCGGCTGCCGTTTTCGCGGGGTCGAGCGTCGCCCCGGTCTTGATCCGGTAACGCGTGGTGAACAGGCTGCCCGGCTGGACAAGACCGGTCGCATCAATGCCCGCGCGGTCGACGATGGCCACCGGGCCAAGCGTGAAGCCTTCTCCGACCCGGTCGGGTTCTTCGGCTATAATGCCGATCACGCGCAACCCGGCGTCGCCGATTCGGATCATGTCACCAACGCGAACGCCCAGTTTCTCGGCCAGCGCAGGCGCAATCGCGGTATTGGTGCCGCTTGGTCGCGGGGCAAGCGCGCCGGGTTCAAGCCGGAAACTGCCGTAAAGAGGATAGGCGGCGTCAACCCCTTTCAGTTCGGCCAACACCGCGTTGCTGCCATCGCGCGATGATGCCATTGCCCGCATCCGGACGGTTTCAGACGTTCTGCCTGTCGCCTCGAATGCGGCAAGCTCCGGCGCGGTTGCATAGCGTTGGGCGGTTTCCATCTGGATATCGCCGCCAAGGATCACCTGCCCCCGCTCTGAAAGCTCGGTCAGGATGGCGGTTGACAGGCTGCCGATCCCGGCCAGTGTCGCCACCCCCAAAAACAGGCAGATGGCCAACAGCCGCAGCCCGGCCTTGGATCCCCGCAAATCACGTAGAGCAAGGATCCACGCCTGTTTCATCGGTCTGATTTGCCGCCGCGCGCAATCCAGGCGTCAACCCGCTCTTCCAAAATATCAAGCGGCACCGGCCCTGATTTCAGGATGACGTCGTGGAATCCCCGCACGTCAAAACCCTTGCCGAGTGATTTTTGCGCCTTGTCACGCAGGCCACTGATTTTCAGCCGTCCGACCATATAGGCCGTGGCCTGTCCGGGGAACACGATATAGCGTTCGATGGCCTTGACGATCCCGCCGGGCGCATCGGCGGAATTATCGCCGACATATTTGATCGCCTGTGCGCGGCTCCATTTCTTGTGGTGCAATCCGGAATCGACGACCAGCCGGATCGCACGGTGCAGTTCAAGCTGCAACCGGCCAAAATCGCGGTATGGATCGGTATAAAGACCCATGTCCTTGGCCAACTTCTCCGAATAAAGGCCCCAGCCCTCGGAATAGGTAGTCACGCCGCCGAACTTGCGGAAATTTGGCACGTCCTTCAACTCGGTCTGGATGGCGAGTTGCAAATGGTGGCCCGGAATCCCTTCATGATAAAACAGCGCCTCGACCTCGGTCAGCGGCATATCCGCCATATTGTACAGATTGGCATAATAGGTGCCGGGCCGGGTTCCGTCGGGCGAAGGCCGCTGGTAAAATGCCTTGCCTGCGGATTTTTCGCGGAATTCTTCCACCCGTTTTACCACCATCGGCGATTGCGGCAAAACGCCGAACCATTTGGGTAGCAAAGCCGTGACCGCCTGTTTGGCTTTTTCGGTTTCGGCAAGGTAAAGCGCGCGGCCCGCATCAGTGTTGGGGGCATAAAATTGCTTGCCGGTCCGCATATGGTTGAAAAAGGCTTGCAGATTGCCCTTGAACTTCACCCGCTTCATAATGCCGCGCATCTCACCGTGGATCCGCGCAACCTGTTGCAGGCCAAGGGTATGGATTTGATCGGGCGTCATGCTGGTCGTGGTATAATTGCCAAGTCGTTCGGCATAATAACCGCCGCCGCCCTTGAACCGCCATACCCCGTCGTCGGTGCTGGCAATTTTTTCCTGCGCGGTCATTTCGGTGATCAGCCGTTCATAAGCGGGCTTGACCGATGTTGTGAGCGCCGTTGCCGCCGCCGCGATCAGTGCGTCTTTTTCTGACTGGGAAATCGAAAGCTTGCCGACCTTGTCCTTGAAATCAGCAAAGAGCGGCGCTTCGCCCGCCCCGTCGGCAAAGGGCGCGCCTGCAATCACGTTGCGGGCGTCGGCAATCACATAGGGATATACCCATTTTGGCGGTAACAGCCCCTTGGCTGCGCCATTTCGGGCCTCGACAATGGATTGGTCCATCGCCGGGCCAAGGCCGGTCAACCGGCTGATATAGGCTTCGGCGTCGGCCTTGCTGTCGATGCGGTGGATGTTGATAAGAAACGCGGGCAGCCCGCTTTGCGGCCCGTTCATCTGGTCAAAAATATAGCCGTAATCGCGGTATTGATAGGCGGCACTTGCCCGGGCAATCTGCTTTTCAAACAAGCGGTAGGAAAGCTGGTTGTCAGGGTTGAGCCGCGCGGGATCAAAGCGTGCGCGCATCCGTTCGAGCGCGGCAAGGTTGGTTGCCTCGGCGCGCTGGGCCGCAGCATCGCTGAAATCATCCCATTTCCCGTAGTCGGCGTCCTTGATGCCGCGAAAAGACTTGGACAGGGGGGATTGCGCCAATTGCTCCGTATCATAATCAGCGAAAAAATCCTTGATCGCCGCATTCTGGTCGGTTGCTGTCGCCGTTTGCGCGCTTGGCTCAGTGGCAAGCACGGGCACCGGCATGATGGCAATGAAGGCAAGGGCAGAAATGCCCCGGAATATAATGCGCATTTTGGTGTCTCCCGATATGGTTCTGGGGCTCGTTCTAATGGTCGGCCAGTGGCGATAATATGGGCTGTCTGCTGCTGGTCGAAGGGATGGCGCGCTTCATCGAATGGCTCCGGCGCGGTCAGCAACAATCCGTCCGTCCTGCATCTCGATCACCCGGCGGCACCGCGCGGCCAGCGCCTGATCATGGGTGATGATGAACAGGGTTGCCCCGGTTTCGGCTTGCCGCGCAAACAGCAGGTCCATGATCGCCGCTCCGGTTGCGGCGTCCAGATTGCCGGTTGGTTCATCGGCAAACAGGATCGCCGGTGCCGGGGCCAAAGCCCGGGCAATGGCCACGCGCTGTTGCTCGCCGCCCGATAGCTGGACAGGATAATGGCCGGTGCGATCGGCCAATCCGACGCGCCCCAATTCCGCCGCCGCGCGCTCAAAGGCATCGGGTTGCCCCGCCAGCTCCAGCGGCACCGCGACATTTTCAAGCGCGGTCATCGTGGGAAGCAAGTGAAACGCCTGCAGGATAATGCCAATGCGGCCGCGCCGCGCAAGGGCCAGACCATCTTCGTCCAGCGCCCCGAAATCCGCGCCAGCAATCTCGATTGTCCCGCTTGTCGCCCGCTCAAGTCCCGACAGGATCGCCATCAGCGATGATTTTCCAGACCCCGATGGACCAAGCAGCGCAACCGTTTCCCCGGCGTCCACCGACAGGTCAATTCCGCGCAAAATTTCCACCCGCGCATCGCCTGATCCCAAAGTCAGGGTGACATTGCAGGCATTCATCACAATATGGGGGGAAGGCATGGGGAAAAAGGAACCTGAAAATGAAGCGATGGACGGCATATGGGGCGGCACTTGCGATTATCCAAGCTCTGGCGCTTTTTTTTGCGACCCCTGCTCTGGCCCGCGAAAAACTGGTGCTGGCCTTTGGCGATAGCTTGACCGCTGGCTACGGTTTGAAACCGGGCGATGCCTTTCCCGCGCAATTGCAAGCCGCGCTCAAAAAAAACGGGATTCAGGCGCGCGTCCATAATGGCGGCGTGTCGGGCGATACCAGTGCTGCAGGAAAGGCGCGACTTGGCTGGGTGATCGCCAGCCTGAAAACCAAGCCGGATCTGGTAATCCTGGAATTGGGCGCCAATGATATGCTGCGCGGCCTAAAACCGGCGCAAACCCGCACCAATCTCGACGCGATACTGGCTGATCTCAAACGGCGAGGCATCCCGGTCCTGATCGCCGGAATGCGGGCATCGCCAAATCTAGGGAAGGCCTATCAGGCGCAATTCGATGTCATTTATCCCGCGCTTGCCAAAAAATACGGGGTCGGCCTTTATCCCTTTTTCATGGATGGGGTCACGCCGAACAAGGCACTGTTGATTGCTGATCAGATGCACCCAAACCCCAAAGGAGTGGCGATCATCGTCCGGCGCATCTATCCACTTGTGGCGGCGCGTCTCAAGTGATTATTTAGCCGCAAGCGCCGCTTCAACTTGGCCCAGCCGCTCCTTGCCGAAGAAGATTTCATCGCCGACGAAAAAGGTTGGTACCCCGAATGCTCCCCGGGCAACCGCTGCATCAGTATTGGCGCTGAGTTCATCCTTGATCGCCTGTTCTGCGGCGCGGGCAAGCAATGCGGGGCCGTCTAGTCCAGCGGCGCTAAGTGCTGCGACACAGACATCAGGATCGCCAAGATTGAGCCCTTCCTCCCACATTCCAGAAAATATGGCATCAACATAGGCCACGAAAACATCTTCGTGCTGCACAGCGACGGCCCCGCGCATGATCATCAACGAATTGACCGGGAAATGGGGGTTGAAGCGAAATTGGCTCAGGCCATTAGCGACAATAAAGCGGCTGAATTCAAGCTGTTCATAGGCCAGTTTGGCCGGGGCATCGGCATAACGCAGCATTGGCGCGCGGTTGCCCGTTGCCTTGAACAGACCGCCGAGCAAACAGGGAATATAGTTGGCGACCGCCCCGGTTCGCGCGCAGAAATCTGGCAACACCTTGTGCGTCAAATACGCATTTGGCCCGCCAAAATCGAAGATGAAATCAAAACTTTTGGCCATCTCAAAAACTCTCTATCCACGGCCGCAGGTCCAGCTCATGGGTCCAGGCCGACCGGTGCTGGTGGTGGAGCATGACATAATTTCGTGCAATTTCGTCGGGTGACAGAACCCCGTCTCGCGCTTTGAGGTCGTCAAAATCAGGTCGTATGCCCTGAATGAACGCCGTATCAATGCCGCCGTCGATCACGACATGGGCGACGTGGATATTCTGCGGCCCCAATTCACGCGCCATTGATTGGGCCAGCATGCGCAGCGCGGCTTTCGCCCCCGAAAAGGCTGAAAAACCAGATCCACCGCGCAGACTGGCGGTCGCGCCGGTAAAAATTATCGTACCGCGCTTGCGCTCGGCCATGCTCTTGGCGACTTCGCGGCCCATCAGAAACCCGCCAAAACACGCCATTTCCCAAACTTTGCGATACACTTGGGCGCTTGTGTCTGTAATCGGAAAGCGGACATTGGCGCCGATGTTGAACACCGCAACCTCAATTGGCCCCACCTCAGTCTCAACCGCCTCGACAATGGCGATCATGTCGCTTTCTTCGCGCGCGTCGCCGGGAAAGGCGCGCGCCTGATGGCCTTCGTCGCGGATAGATTGCGCGAGAGTCTCCAATTGTGTGGTGTTGCGCGCCCTGCGGTTGATACAGGCGGTCAGCCCGTCACGCGCAAAAGCCTTGGCAATGGCGCCGCCGGTCGCGTCCCCTGCGCCAATGACAAGGGCCGCGCCCGCGCTCATGCTTTTTCAAGCGTGCATTGGAGCGGATGTTGATGTTCGCGCGCAAAATCGGTCACCTGATTGACCTTAGTTTCGGCGACCTCGTAAGTAAAAACGCCGCAGATGCCGACGCCGCGCTGATGGACATGGAGCATGATCCGGGTGGCATCTTCAAGGCTCATTTTGAAAAATTGCTGAAGGCACAGGACGACAAATTCCATCGGCGTATAATCATCATTGAGCATCAACACTTTATAAGGTGTCGGCTTTTTGGTCCGCGTGCGGGTTTTGGTGGCGACACCCAGCCCGGTGCCGTCGCGATCTTCATGCTTGTCGCCAGACAAAGTGGTGCGCTTCATATCCCGCCAATATGGCATTGCCGGGGAATAGGGCAAGCCATGTTGCCATGATATGCACGAAAAAGGCCGCCCCGATTTCTCGGTGCGGCCCAATTTCGTCATAAGCTTGAAAAAGCTTATGCAGCCATGCGGGCTTTGACCTGCTCAGCCGCAACCGTGTAACGGTTCTGGATCGGCTGCATGATTTCACCAGCAAGCTTCAGGTAGAATTCGCTCGACTTCGACACTTCGGCGACGGCACCATCAAACTGGTTGCGGGCAAAATCGCTCTGCATCTTCAGGAAATCGGCTGGCGATTTGATGCCACCGACCGCTTTCAAATGCGATGTCGTTGCTTCAAAATTCTTGCGGGCCACTTCGGCGGTGCGCTGGGCAGCGGTCTGAGCGCCTTTGACAGCGATCTTGCCGGCTTCAACGACAGCTTCAAGGTTCGCCTTGTTGAATTCAACAACGTCCTTGGCCATTTCGCCGCTCTTTTCAAAAGCAGCCTTGGCACGGGTGCTGACGTCCTGGAACATCGCCGTTGCTTTTTCTGCGGTATCGGCAGTGGCTTTTTTCACATTTGCTTCAACTTGCTTGACGCTATCGTTCATGATCTTGATTCCTTTTTCGGGGGCTGCGATTGCAGCAGCTGGGGTTGGTTGGGTTGGGATGGATTGGGTAACGGCCGGTTCGACGATTACGGCAACAACCGGGGCTGCTGGGGCGGGGGCGAAGGCGGCCACTGGCTCAGCAACAACAGTTGCGATAACCGGCAACGCTTCGACGCGCTCGGCGGGTGCAGCAACTTGGGCTGCAACAGCTTTACGCACGACTGGCTTTTTCACCGGGGTTGTTGCCGCAGCAGCAAGCACCGGCTTGGCAGCCGCAATTTTGTTGGTCTTCTTGTTTGATACATGTGCCATAACGGCCTCCACATCATTTATGTTGCAGTGCAATATATATGAAGCGGGATATGCTGTCAACAAATTATGTTGCGGCGCACCATTTTTATTTTTTGTGCGCGTAATATTGCTGTTTTTCAGGGTTTAGCGCATCTCTCGCAGGTATAGATATTCGGCATCGCGCTGATTACCAACCATGAAATACGAGTCAGCAACCATGGAAAATCCGTTGCGCTGGTAGAATCTCTGGGCACGTGGATTGCCGCTATATACGCTTAGCAGCATCGCATCGGCACCCGCGGCCTGCGCTTCATCTATGGCCCAATCCATCAGCATCTGTCCGATGCCGCTGCCGTGTTGCGACGCAAAAACATAAAGCTGCTTTAACTCAACAATGGTTTTATCGCCTGGATCATGTTCAAGCGTGACGCCGTAGCCAATTTTGCAAAGGCCGACCATTTTCCCGTCGCGCTCAGCGATGTGATACCGCAGTTTTGGGTCGCGCAATTCGGCGGCAATGGCCTTGGGCGCGTAAACCCGCGAGAGAAACAGCTGCAAATCCTCCGGCGTATAGAGCGCGCCAAATGCTTCGACAAAAATATCGGCCCCAAGCGCCGCAACCACATCGGCCTCTTCCAGCCGGGGTGTCCGATAGCGAATCACTGCGCCCAATTGTCGCGGTTCACCCAATCACAAGCCGTTCAAACCGCTCATAATGATGGTCGGTCGAACCGAATTGGCCTTCGATCATTGTTGCGCGTTTGAAATAATGGCCGATGGCCAGTTCTTGGGTAATGCCGATGCCGCCGTGGGTTTGGATGGCATTCTGGCCGACGAACTTGCACGCGCGGTTCACTTTCGCCTTGCAAGAAGAGACAGCGGCCATCCGCTCGTTGGCCGGCAGGTCGAGTTTCAGCGTGGCCATCGTTGTCATGCTCACGGCCTGTTCGACCTCCATGAACATATCGACCATGCGGTGTTGCAGCACCTGGAACCGGGCAATCGGCTGGCCAAATTGCTGGCGCTGCTGGGCATAGTCCAACGTGCCCGAATGGAGTTTGCGGGTCACGCCGCAGGCCTCGGCGCACACACCGACCGTTGCTGCGTCAACAATCTGTTCGATAATGGGCAGCGCCATGCCTTCGCCGCCAAGCAAAGCGTCGCCCGGAATGGCAGCATTTTCGAAATAGATTTCTGACGCCATAAACCCGTCGACAGTGGGATAATCGCGCCGGGCGATGCCGGGCCCCGTGGCATCAATCAGGAACAGGGAAATGCCGTCTGCTTCACGCGGCGATCCGCCGGTGCGTGCGGTGACGAGCAGATGCGTCGCCCAAGGTGCTGCATAAACAACGCTCTTATGGCCGCTAAGAATATAGCCTGCACCATCCTTTTTCGCGGTGACGCGCAGATTGGCAAGGTCATACCGGCCCTGTGGTTCGGCATACGCAAAGGCGATGACCACCGATCCATCGACAATCTGGGGTATGACCGCGTCTGCAACAGCGCCGCCGACCGCCTTCAACGCGCCGCCACCGATCACCACGGTCTGCAGATAGGGCTCAATCGCAATCACCTTGCCCAATTCTTCCATGACAATCTGGTTTTCAAGCGCGCCGCCACCAAGGCCGCCGTGATCCTCGCCAAAGGATGCGCCCAACATCCCCAATTCCTG
Source organism: Sphingomonadales bacterium (assembly GCA_031409315.1). Classification (GTDB taxonomy): domain Bacteria; phylum Pseudomonadota; class Alphaproteobacteria; order Sphingomonadales; family Sphingomonadaceae; genus Aquisediminimonas. The sequence goes on from JANNWX010000297.1 coordinate 19,088, forward strand.
CGCCAGCGCCGCCCAAATCCCCGGATCACGCCCGGCGGGAGAAGCAATCATCTTCTGACGGGTATCGAAATCATATGTGTCGGCAAGAAACCGCGCCAACGTGTCGCGGATCATGTCTTGTGTTTCGGTAAAGTTGAAATCCATTATTGTTTCCGTCTGTTCAAACGCCGTCCCAGCCGCAACCGGGGCGACGGTTCATGTCAAAGCCCCAGCACCATTTTTGCGATGATGTTACGCTGAATTTCATTCGACCCGCCGTAAATGGTTGTCTTGCGGGCGTTGAAATATGTCGGTGCGGTGCGGTGCGCGTAATCGGGGCCGATGGGATGTTCGTTGTCGCCCCCCCCAAAGTCATTGGCGCCAAAACCCCGGAAATAAGGCGCGCCGTAATGGCCAACGGCCTCCAGCGCCAATTCGGTCAGCCGCTGCTGGATTTCCGAACCCTTGATCTTGAGCAGACTTGATTCCGGCCCCGGCCCCTTGCCGGCATTTTCCCCCGCCAATGACCGTAGCTCGGTATATTCCAGCGCGGTAAGATCAATTTCAAGCTCGGCAATCTTACGCTTGAAAAACGGATTGGCGATCAGCGGGCGGTCCCCGTCCAGTTCGGTGCGCGCGATCGCCTTGATCTTTTCTACGCCGCGTTTTGACGCCGCAACCCCGGCAATCCCGGTGCGTTCGTGGGCCAGCAGAAATTTGGCGCAGGTCCAGCCCTTATTTTCTTCATACACCCGGTTGGTAACGGGAACGCGAACTTCTTCCAGCCAGACTTCGTTGACCTCATGTTCGCCGCCCAGCGTGATGATCGGGCGCACGGTGACGCCGGGCGTCTTCATGTCGATCAACAGGAAGCTGATCCCTTCTTGTTGTTTGACATCATTGTCGGTGCGGACAAGAAAAAAGCCCCAATCGGCATGTTGCGCCATCGTCGTCCATGTTTTCTGGCCGTTGACGACATAATCGTCACCGTCCCGGACGGCCTTGGTGCGCAGCGACGCCAGATCGGATCCCGAACCCGGTTCCGAATAGCCCTGGCACCACCAATCCTGCCCAGAAAGGATGCGCGGCAGGAAATGTGCCTTTTGTTCGGGCGTACCGAAAGCATAGATAACGGGTCCAACCATCGACAATCCAAAAGGCATCAACCGGATGCAATCGGCGCGTGCGGTTTCTTCGGACCAGATGAATTTCTGCGTCGCGCTCCAGCCGGTGCCGCCATATTCCACTGGCCAGGCCGGGGCGACCCAGCCTTTTTGGTGCAGCACCTTGTGCCAGCTCAAAAAATCTTCTTTGGCCAGTTCATCGCCCTCATCCTGTTTTCCGCGCAGGGCCTTGGGATAATGATCGGCAATGAAGGTGCGCACTTCGGTGCGAAACGCAACTTCTTCGGCACTAAAATTTAGGTCCACGGCGACTCTCCTGATGTTATGAGCAGCGAATAGAGCGGCTTGACGTTAACGTCAACTGGGCGGCGCGCGCGCGATGGAAATGCATATTGACAACATTGTTAATAGTGTCCCTAATAGGCCCAGCTAAGGATGGGATCGTAATGGCAGAATGGCGGCGCGGCTGGCGTATTGTTCTTGGTGCGGCGATTGGCTCTGGCCTTGGCATGCCGCTCTTTTATTATGTGTTCAGCCTGTTCACGATTGGCATCACAACCGAATTTAACGCGTCGCGCGGCGATATGGCAAATGTTCAGGCGTTGCTGGTGGTTGGCGCATTGGTTGCGCCTTTGATCGGGCGGGCGCTCGACCGGCACGGGTTTGGCCTGATTTTCGGAATTTGCTCGCTGGCGGTGATTGGGGCCCATATCCTTGCCGCAACCTGGGTGAACGCCTTGTGGCAATTTGGGCTCATCACCTTCATCTACGGCGTGGCCGGGGTCGGGTGCGGCCCGCTCGCCTATACCCGACCGATCAACGCATGGTTTTGGGATCACCGGGGTCTGGCGCTCGGGATGGCGGCGCTGGGCGTTGCGACGACGGCGGCCATCGCGCCGCCTCTGCTCGCCGATCTTGTCGAAGCACAAGGCTGGCGGGCGGGCTTTTGGGCGCTGGCCTTGCTCTCGGGGCTGGTCGGCCTGCCTTTGGCCTTGATGCTGGTGCGCAATGCGCCGCCAGAGGGGGAGGCTGGCCCCGTTGCAACCGGGGCGATTGCAGACGGGGACCGCCATTTTTTCCGCGAACGTGATTTCTGGCTGATGTGTGCGGCGATGATTTTCATGGCGATACCAGGGGCTGGCTTGCTCAGCCAATTGTCACCCCTCATCCAGGAAGAGGGGATAGGCGCACGGACAGCGGCTCTGGCAGTGACGGCCTATGCCATGGGGCAGGTGGGTGGCCGCATCATTGCGGGCTGGTTCCTCGATCGGGTCAACCCGCAGATTGTAGCCTTTTTCTTCACTTTCGTTCCAGCCCTCGGCTTTGTCATGCTCTGGGCGGCGGATTTGCCCGCTTGGGCGGCCATTGTCGCGGTCGGCATGGTCGGCGTGCAACAGGGGGCGGAAATTGATCTGTTCGCATATTTCACGTCGCGCCGCTTCGGCATTGCCCGCTATGGCACCGTTTATGGCTGGATCATCACGGCGTCGTGGATCGGCAACGCGGTGGGCATTATCACCTTTGGTCAATTGCATGATCTGACCGGGGATTATGCGCTTGCGGAACTGATCGCCGCTGGCTTGATGATGGCGGGTGCAATCCTGATCGCGCTGGTCAGGATCGACGCGCCGGTCAGCGTGATTTCACATAGCTCCCCGGAGCATCTTCAAGCGCCGTGAGCGTGCCACCACCCGGTATCCGTGCGCCGTTTGCAACCAATGTTTTGGCATCATGTGTTTTCAGCCAGTCGAACCAGTCGGGCCACCAACTGCCTTTGGTTTCGGTCGCACCGGCAATGAAGGCCTCAAGCGTTTCGGGGTCGCTGTCATTCAGCCAATATTGATATTTCTGCTGCACCGGCGGATTGACCACGCCGGCAATATGACCCGAACCGGCGAGCACGAATTTTAGCGGCCCTTTGAAATGGTCCCGGATTTTCCACACGCTGGCGGCGGGTGCGATATGATCTTCGCGGCCCGCCTGAATATAGGCCGGTGTCTTCACTTTGGTCAGGTCAATCGGCACACCAAGTGCGGACATCGCGCCGGGCTGGACAAGCTTATTGTCGCGGTAGAGATCACACAAATAATCGCGGTGCCACTTGGCGGGCAGGTTGGTCACGTCGCCGTTCCAGTGCAACAGATCAAACGCCGGATAATCCTCGCCCAACAGGTAATTTTTGACAACGGTGGACCAGATCAGGTCCTTACCGCGCAGCAAGTTGAAGGACAAAGCGAGAAACCGGCCATCGATATATCCGTCAGTCGCCAGCGATTCGACCATCTTGATCTGGCTGTCATCGATGAAATTCAGCAATTCGCCCGCACGGGTAAAATCAATCTGCGCGGTAAAGAAAGTTGCGCTTTTCACCTTGTCCGCTTCACCGCGTGTCGCAAGGATCGCCAGTGTCGCCGCCAGTGTCGTGCCCGCAACGCAATAGCCAATGGCGTGGACCGACGGCACGTCCAAAAGGGCGCGTACGGTATCGATGGCATCAATTTGAGACGCGATGTAATCATCCCAAACGGTATCGGCCATCGACGCATCGGCCGATTTCCAGGATACGATAAAGACCGTGATCCCGGCATCAACACACCATTTGATGAAACTTTTTTCGGCCGTCAGATCAAGGATATAAAACCGGTTGATCCACGGCGGAAATATGATCAGCGGGATTTGCAGCACATCGGGAGTAGACGGGGTATATTGGATCAGTTGATATAAGGGCGTCTGGTGCACCACCTTGCCGGGCGTCGCCGCGATATTTTCGCCCAGCCGGAAAGCGTGCGGGTCCGTATGGGTCAATTGTCCGCGCTCAATGTCGGCCATCATATGGCGCATTCCCGCGATCAGGCTCTCGCCTTTGGTCTCAACCGCCTTGCCCAGCACAACCGGATTGGTGAACGGGGAATTGGCCGGGCTCATCGCCTCAACCAGACCGCGCATCGCAAAGTTCAATTTGGCTTTTTCATCCGGACTGATACCGTCCACTGCATCAACCGCGCTGGTCAGATAGTCTGCCATCACGCTATAGCCCTGCCGCATCAGATCAAACGCCGGATGGTCCCACTCTGGCCCGGAAAAGCGCCGATCCTTTGGGTCAACCTTGTCGCGGCCGATGGCGGCAACCGGGGCCAGAACCTTACCCCATGCATCCAGCGCATAGGCCCATGCGGAGGCCGGATCATCCATCGGCGAAAGGCTGGGTGGCGGCATGTTGGGGGGCGGCGTTTGTGTCATTCTTGTCCAGTGGCAGGCTTTTCTATCGCCTCACCAATAGTGAGCGTCGGGCGCGCCGTCGAGGTCCTGATCCTAAGCTGCAACGGGTTCCATCATTGTTTCAACGATACCCAGCGTCATGCGCAGGCGGCTCGGGCTGACCGGGTTGATAAACTCACCGCGCAGCGCGCCGGTTTTGGAAGAGACGATCTTGGCGATCATCATCCCTGCGCCCGGCACGCGCAGACGAACGACAGATCCTTTTGGCACGCGGATCGTTGAGGCGGCGGCAAATCCGGTTGGCGATAATTCGTGGATCACAACATCATGTCCGTGATACCCAAGCTTGTGGGTCACACTGGCATAGGCGCGTAACGCCTCTGACTGTTTGAACCAAAGCGCAGGCTGTTCCTGCAACGCCATCCGTGCTGCTATCCGCATATCGACCCCCGCCCACGAATCGATCCTTAACTGGCGACTCGCATAAGTGGCGGAAATCTCTTGCAAAACGCACCAAGAGTCAAACTTATCCACAGGCGCGCGGCGCATGGCCGGTGACATTGCGGGCGGCGTCGAGGTTAACCACAAGATCAGCGCGGTTGGCCATTTCCAAACCACAATATGTTGTGATCCGCTCAAAATGCTGGATGAAGCGGGCAAGGGCTGCATTGTCCATTGCGGCGGGCGCATTCGCTGCGATCAGCGGGGCCTCCTGCTCTGTGCGCCAGTTGAACACGGCATCAAAGGACGGCGCGCGTACCAAAACCAGCCGGTCAACCTGTGCAAACAGCGCCTGATACGTGCCTGCCAGACAGGCGTTGATATGGCCGCGCCATATGCTGTCCGGGTCTTCACCCCGTTCCAGCGCGTTGACCGGCGCGGTCAGCATCGCGGGTGGCTGCGGCCGGGCGCCGACGCACCAGCCCTCGAACAGGATGACATCGCACGCGCGGTCGACCAATGGCCAGTCAGCATATGGGAGCGGCTCATCGGTCGCCTTGTCAAACCGGGGCAGGCGCACGGGCTGACCTGCGCGCAAGGCCTCAAGGGTTGCGATGCCAAGCGCCACATCATGCGTGCCCGGCGGCCCGCGCGTCACAAACAGCGGGTGAATGTCGTGGGCTAAATCGGCGCGTCCGGCGCGGGGCAGAACCAGATCATCAAGCGACAGGATGGCCAACGTTAGGCCGTCTGCTCCTAGCAATGCTGCAAGCTTTGTGACGGCAGTCGATTTGCCTGACCCTTGGGGCCCGCACAGTCCAACGACCAACGGCCCCGCCCAGCCACTGCGCCAAGTCTTGATCTGTGCTGCAATCAATCCTGCCAGTTCGCCCACTGTCTGCGCCTTTGGTTGCGGTTCGCCAATGGGAATGGCATAGCGCCGCTATCCACCAACAGGAAAGAGCCAATGTCCGACGATTTTTACCGCATCAAACGCCTCCCCCCCTATGTCATCGCCGAAGTGAATGCGATGCGGGCGGCGGCGCGCGCGGCGGGAGAGGATATTATCGATCTTGGCATGGGCAATCCGGATTTGCCGCCGCCGCCGCACGTGATTGAAAAGCTCTGCGAAGTCGCACGTAAACCCGATTCCCACGGCTATTCGGCATCAAAAGGCATCCCCGGCCTCCGCAAAGCCCAAGCCAATTATTACGGGCGGCGTTTCGGGGTTGATCTTGATCCCGATAGCGAAGTCGTGGTGACGATGGGATCGAAGGAAGGGCTGTCAAGCCTCGCCACAGCGATCACCGCGCCGGGCGATGTCGTGCTCGCTCCCAATCCCAGCTATCCGATCCATACGTTCGGCTTCATCATCGCCGGAGCGACGATCCGTAGCGTTCCCACAACCCCCGACGAAGCTTATTTTGAGGCGCTCGAACGGGCGATGAAGTTCACTGTGCCACGGCCCAGCGTGTTGGTCGTCAATTATCCGTCGAACCCGACCGCAGAAACCGTCGATATCCACTTTTACGAACGGCTTGTCGCTTGGGCGCGCGAAAATAAGGTCTGGGTTGTAAGCGACCTTGCCTATTCTGAACTCTATTATGACGGCAAGCCAACCGTTTCGATCCTGCAGGTCAAAGGTGCCAAGGATGTGGCGGTGGAATTTACATCGCTCAGCAAAACATACTCAATGGCGGGCTGGCGAATTGGCTTTGCCGTTGGCAATCAGCAATTGATTGCGGCGATGACACGGGTGAAATCCTATCTTGATTACGGGGCGTTCACGCCGATTCAGGCTGCTGCTTGCGCCGCGCTTAACGGCCCGCAGGATATTGTGGCGGCCAACCGTCAACTCTATCACAAGCGCCGCGATGTGCTGGTCGAAAGCTTTGGCCGGGCAGGCTGGGATATTCCTGCCCCCCCTGCCAGCATGTTTGCCTGGGCCCCATTACCGCCCGCACTCACACATCTGGGCAGCCTAGAATTCACCAAACAGCTTCTCCAGCACGCAGGCGTCGCGGTGGCCCCCGGCGTTGGTTACGGCGAAGAAGGCGAAGGCTATGTCCGCATCGCCATGGTCGAAAATGAACAGCGCCTTCGTCAGGCAGCGCGCAACGTGAAGAAATATCTGGTCAGTATGGGCGTCAACACCAGCGACGCGAAAGCGGTTTAGAGCGATTTCGAGTTAAATGGAACATTTGACGGCTCGGAAATCGCGGAAAGCAAAAAAAATTAGGCCCTGTTCGATTTTGATTCAATCAATAGCGAACAGGGTCTAGACAACAGAAACATGGCCCGCAGTGACTTTCGCTTTTCCACCCGCATCCGCGTGCGCTATGCCGAAATTGACGCGCAGGCGGTGGTCTTTAACTCACGCTATCTTGAATATGGCGACGTTGCGATCACCGAATATTGGCGTGCTTCCGGCCTGAACACGGTGAATCAACCGCGACCCGCACTCGAATTTCATGTTGCGCGGGCCACCGTCGATTACAAAGCGCCGATCCGTTATGATGAGGAAATTGATCTCTACGCCCGCACCTTGCGTATTGGCCGGTCCAGCCTGACGACTGCTATCGAGATTCACGGCGCTGGAAAGGCCCCGGCGGATGATCTGCGCGCCATTATCGACATCATCAACGTCAACGTTGATCTGAAAACCGGCCTGTCGTGCCGCTTGCCCGATTGGGCGGGTGAAAC
>JANNWX010000298.1:0-8937 GCA_031409315.1 Sphingomonadales bacterium
TGGGCTTGCTGACCCCGTCCGCGAAAGCGTTCCTGCGGCTGTCGCACAGTGTCGAAGTGCTGGCATAAGGGTGGTGATGATCACTGGCGATTATGCCGCCACCGCGCGCGCCATCGCGCTTCAGGCGGGCATCGCGGAAGGCCAAGTGCTGACCGGCCCTGAACTGGAGGCTATTGACGACGCCACGCTAACCAAGCAGCTCGATCAAGTAACGGTCTTTGCCCGGATCATGCCCGAACAGAAATTGCGGATCGTGAATGCCTATAAGGCTGCTGGAGAGGTCGTGGCGATGACCGGAGACGGCGTCAACGACGCGCCATCGCTCAAATCCGCGCATATCGGCATCGCTATGGGCAAGCGCGGCACCGATGTTGCGCGCGAGGCGTCGGCCATCGTCCTCCTCGATGATGATTTTGGGTCCATCATCCAAGCCATCCGGCTGGGGCGCGGCATTTATGATAATATCCGCAAGGCCATGGCGTTCATCTTTGCGGTGCATGTGCCGCTGGCTGGCTTTGCTTTGCTCCCCCTTGTTTTTGGGCTGCCGATCCTGTTCGGCCCGATTCATATCGCCTTCATCGAAATGATCATCGATCCAGTTTGTGCGATGGTTTTCGAGTCCGAACGCGAGGAAGCGGACATCATGAACCGCAAGCCGCGCGATCCTGAGCAGCGCTTATTTTCGCTGCCGATGGTCACCTGGAGTGTGTTCCAGGGCATGGTTACCTTTGGCATGCTGGCGTCACTGTTCCTGAGTATGACCTATTTGGGCCTGCCTGAGGGCGACGTCCGCGAGTTGATCTTCTTGTCATTGGTCGCGTCGATTGTTGCGCTCATCCTCGTCAACCGCTCCTTCAGCACCTCGTTAAAGGAAGCCTTCACCCGCAAGAACATGACGCTGCGCTATATACTGGGTGCTGTCGCAGCGGTGCTAACACTGACAGTCCTCATTCCCGCGTTTCGCAAACTTCTGAAATTTGGCACTCCCGATTGGAAGCATGCCGTTGCCGCACTCGCACTGGGTGGCATGCTGCTCGTGCTGCTCGAGTTACTCAAACCCTTCGCAAACCGACAGATGCGGGAACAATCTCAGCCGTCGCGTGTTTGAGTTCTTCAGGGCTTCGTTCGCAACCGGCGAGCGTGCCACATCATGAGGATCGCCATGAGCACGCAAGAGTGGAGCAAGAGGCTGATAACGCGGTCGGGCTGTCTATTTGATGTCCGTCCCGCACATGTGACCGATGAAGTGAAACTGTCAGCATTGTTTGCGCACGTCTCCGACGAGGACAAGGCATTTCGGGCGCTCACCGGGCATAATGATAAGATCAAAATCGCCAATATCGATCACCATCCCAGCAAGACATTTCTAGCCCTCATTGACCAAGAAGCGGAGGTCATCGCGGCAGCGACGCTCGATTGCGATATGGAGCGCAACCACGGGGACGTGAATCTGGTCATCCGATCCGATTTCAAACATGACGGCGTCAGTTGGGAACTCCTCTCGCATACAATGCGATATGCCGAAGCAATTGGCGTCAAGTCACTCGAATCTGTTGAAGCGCCAGAAAATCACGCCGCGATCGTGCTTGAGCGCGAAATGGGGTTTGCGCAGCTTAGCCATCCCAGCAATCCAGCACTCATCTTGATGCGGAAATCGCTTGGCCAAGCATGATGTCCATTGCAGGTGAGGGAAGAAAGATCGCCGTCTTTGACACCAAAACCTACGATCGGCGCTTTCTTGAACTCGCCAATACGCATAGTCACCACAAGCTGACATTCTTTGAATCCCAACTCGGCCCATCGACTGCGGTTCTGGCTGACGGGTTCCCCGCGATCTGCGTTTTCGTGAACGATCAGCTTGACGAAGCGGTGCTGACGCAAATTGCGGCACAAGGAACCAAAATTGTAGCTTTGCGCTGCGCGGGATACAACAATGTCGACCTTGAGGCGGCGGCGAGGCTTGGCATCGCAGTTGTCCGTGTTCCCGCCTATTCGCCTCACGCCGTCGCCGAGTTCACAATCGGGCTGGTTCTGGCGCTGGACCGTCATATCCACCGGGCATGGGCGCGTGTGCGAGAGAATAATTTTACGCTCGACGGATTGATTGGCCGCACATTGATTGGCCGGACAATCGGCGTAATCGGCACGGGCCGGATTGGCGCGTTGGTGGCACGCACGTTCAAAGCGGGGTTCGGGTGCGACGTCATCGCATGCGACCTTGCTCCAAATGTTGATCTCGCGGCGGCGGACGTCCGCTATGTGGACCGTCAAGACCTGATCGCCAAAGCTGACATCATCTCGCTGCATTGCCCGCTGACGCCCGACACCTACCACATTATCAATGCTGCGGCGATTGACGCTGCAAAGCCCGGTGTCATGATCATCAACACCAGCCGCGGTGCGCTGATTGATACGAAGGCGCTCATTCACGGCTTGAAAAGCCACAAGATCGGCAGCGTCGCCCTCGATGTCTATGAGCAGGAGGCTGATCTTTTCTTCAAGGATCTTTCCAGCGAGATCATCGACGACGATGTGTTCCAACGGCTGCTGACGTTCCCGAATGTGCTGGTTACGGGGCATCAGGCATTTCTGACCGAAGAAGCGCTGACCGCGATTGCCGAGACCACGTTGCGAAATATCACCGATGCTTTTGCGGGAAGGCCGCTGAGCAACCGCATCGGCGCTGAATTTGTAACACCCACGTCGCACACATAGCCATGTCAGACCAGGACATCGTTACCCATCTGCCGATCCTTCTGAGGCCCGATCCGGCCAGGGTTGTTGTCAAACCATATGTCCCAGCTGAGGCACCACCAGGCTATGTCACCAAGGATAGCCCGCGCGCCCAGCGCGTCGCGGACCGGGTGATTGCAATGGATGAGGCGAGCCTCGATCACGAACTCGAACGGGTGTTCGACAACCTTGATCGCCGTCACTGTAATGCCTGGCGCATCTTGCTGCGCCGCTACCATGAGGTGAACGGCCCTGTCATCGACCACTGCACGGTTACGCACAAACAGGCACTGTTGATTGGTGCTTATTTTAGCGAGGAATATGCCTTCGAAGCTGCCGCCCTGTTCAATCCGAGCGTTGTCGCGCATCCCGATCAAGCCGGAGTAGTGCCGGGCGCGGTTCGTTTCATTCTGTCCTTGCGCGGGGTTGGCGAGGGCCATGTCTCGTCCGTCACGTTTCGAACAGGTGTCTGTGGTGCAGACGGAGCGATCACGATCGATGCCCCGAGCCAAAGCGCCCATTCTCTCCGCATCGAATATATTCCCGGCGGCAATCCCGATGATCCCGGGGTGCGCCTGATCTGCGAGGACGATCACGTGCTATCGGAAATTGTCATTTTCCCGGTCACGCCCAGTCAGCGACACGGCATCGAAGACGTTCGGCTGGTTCGCTTCACTGACGACGACGGCAACATAAGCTATTTCGGCACCTACACTGCGTTTAGCGGGCATAGTATCCGGCAGGAACTGCTCCACACCACCGATTTCAAGACGTTCGAGTTGACCGCTTTGCGCGGTGCGGCGACGACCAACAAGGGCATGGCGCTCTTCCCGCGCCGGATCGCTGGCCGTTACATGATGTTAGGGCGACAGGATCATGAGAATATCTGGCTGCTGTCGTCCGATGATTTGTATGACTGGGAAGGCGGTACCAAAATCATCGCGCCGCGCTGGCCGTGGGAGTTCGTCCAGATTGGCAATGGTGGTTCTCCCATCGAAATAGATGAAGGCTGGCTTGTCCTGATCCACGGCGTGGGCGCGGTGCGCAATTACTGCATCGGTGCCTGTCTGCTCGACCGCGATGATCCGTCCAAGTTGCTGGCGCGCACGCGACGTCCGCTGATCCGCCCGACACCGGAGGAGCGCTACGGATATGTCCCGAACATAGCCTATACCTGCGGCGCAATTGTCCATAACCGCACCCTCATCCTGCCATTTGCGGTTGCGGATAGTGTTACGACCTTTGCGACGGTGCCACTTGGTCTGCTGTTAGCGGGGATGGAGTAAATTGGGCATGAAGCCGATCATCACACTTACGCTCAACCCGACAATTGATGGATCCGCTTCCGCCGACGTGATCCAGCCGATACGCAAAATACGCACGACGGATGAGCGCTATCACCCCGGCGGCGGTGGCATCAACGTTGCGCGCGTGATTGAGGAACTTGGCGGGAAAGCATGCGCGCTCTATCTGGCGGGCGGCGCGACGGGGGCGATCCTCGACGATCTGTTGCGCAGCACAGGGATTGCAGCGGAGCGAATTGCGATCAAAGGCTATACCCGCATCGCACATACTGTCTTTGAACGCTCAAGTGGGCATGAGTTTCGCTTTGTCCCCGAAGGGCCGGAAGTCAGCGCCGAGGAATGGGACGTTTGTTTGTCCGTACTCGAGACATTTGATTTTGACTATGTGGTCGCAAGCGGCAGTCTGCCGCGCGGACTGCATGCCAATGCTTATACACAAGTGGCCGATAGTGCCGCGCGCAAAGGGGCGAGGTTCATCCTCGACACTTCCGGACTCGCACTGCGGTCAGCACTCGACAATGGCGTGTTTCTCATCAAGCCAAACCTTCGAGAGCTCGAAGAGTTGGCGGGTCACGCGCTTCCTGATACCAAGGTGCAAATCCTTGCCGCGCGGTCTTTGATTGAGGCGAAGTCCACCCAAATTGTTGCCTTAACGCTTGGCAGTGAAGGTGCCTTGCTGGTCAGCCCGGATGAGGCTTGGTGCTCTGCTGTGCCGCCCGTCGTTGCCCAGAGTGCGGTCGGGGCCGGGGATAGCTTTGTTGCCGGAATCACTTTGGCGCTTGCCCAAGGGAAGCCCCTGCGTGAGGTGCTGGCCTCAGGCGTTGCGGCGGGAACGGCGGCTGTGCTGTCTCCCGGAGCCGAGCTCAGTAGGGCGGAAGATGTCACGCATCTGTATGCTGAGCTGCTACCCAATATCGTCCAGATCGAATTGTAACCTTAGCTTGCTAACTTGATGATCGTTTCAATCACCAGCTTGGTGTCAGCGATATCGTGAACGGCTATCGTCGCAACACCGGCGTCGCGCACTGGGGCATCATTTCCACCGGGATAAAGCGCATCGCCGACGAACAGCATTTCGGACAGGCCAAAGCCGCTGATCACTGCCAGCTTTTTGATGCCGTAAGCCTTGTCGATCCCGGGCTTAGTGATGTCGACCGAAGTTGAACCCCCGATGCGGACGGCGAAGTCTGGCAGCCGCATATCAAGCAGCGCCTTGAGCCGGTTTCGCTTTTGAATATCCGGATCCCAGCTGGCTTTCACATCAGGCTGTGCTTCTTGGCCAAGCCCCGAAAAAGTGATCTGGCTTCCGCGATCTTCAATCTGTTCACCCCAAATGGTTTCGTCGGCAAAACCGACTTCGGCAGCTGCGCTTGTGAGAGCGTCCATGACGCGATCGCGTTCTTCGACCGAGAAATTATCAGCGTAAACCTGAGACCAGACACCGTCGAAGCGATAGAATTTCGTTCCCGATGTCGGGAGCAGGAAGAATTTGTCATACTTACCGCGTAACGGCAGTTGATCGAGTAACTGCCGTTCAAACTGCGGCCAATCCCCGCCCGAAATGACGGCGACGGCGTGCAGCTTGAGCAGCTCAATCATCAGGCGGGCCATTTCTGCATCGACAGACTGCTTGCTGGTCGCCAGCGTGCCGTCGAGATCGAAGGCGATAAGTTTCTTCATGTTGCAGTGCGATCCTAGAAGTGAGTCAGGCCAAGAGAACCCGCCAGCTCTGGATTGGTTCCTTTTTTTTGCGCCTGCGCTCGGGAACATTATCGGCGCGGGGCGGTTTTCGTAGGCATTGCTGAAAAGAACGCGACGAGGGGAGCCGCAATATGGTCAATTCTGTCCTGACGCCCACACCGGAAGCGCTTGCGGAAGAACGCGAAGCTGAGCCAGCCATCCATCACGTCCCGCACGGCTTTTCCGACAAGTTCGCGCTGGGCTTTACAAAGTTGCTGCGTTTCTCCGCCGATACCTTCTTTGCCAAGCGCTACGGCCACCGCGCAATCGTGCTCGAAACCGTTGCGGCGGTGCCGGGCATGGTCGGTGCGATGATCACGCACCTCAATTGCCTCCGCCGAATGAAAGATGATGATGGCTGGATCCGCACCCTCATGGAAGAAGCCGAAAATGAGCGGATGCACCTGATGACGTTCATCGAAATCGCCAAGCCAACATGGTTTGAGCGGATGGTCATTCTGCTGGTGCAGGGGATTTTTCTCATCGGGTTTGCACTGCTTTATCTCATCTCGACGCGCACAGCACACCGCGTCGTTGGTTATTTCGAGGAAGAAGCGGTCATCAGTTACTCGCTCTATCTTCAGGAAATTGATGAAGGGCGGTCCCCCAATGTGCCTGCTCCGGCGATTGCCAAGCATTATTGGCAGATGGCCGAGGATGCCACACTCCGCGATGTTGTGGTCTTAGTTCGTGATGATGAGGCGCATCACCGCGACATCAATCACGGCTTCGCATCGAAGCTTGCAGGTGAACCGGCCAATCCCCGGCCGATCGCCCGTTATCCCAAACATGCGACCCAACTGCGAGCGACGCCTTGATATGACTCGTGATCAGCCTCTGGCACCCTATCGGTCTACGCCAATCTTTGATGAGATCACCCTGCCAGCTGCCCTGCGGCGCGAACACCGCACCAAGCTGGGCGTGTGGGGTGTTGTGCGTGTTCACGCAGGCCAATTGAGGCTTCGTTTCGTTGAGCCTGATGAGGAGTGTTTGCTCGGCCCCGGTGACAGCGGTCTATTGTTACCCGATCAGCCGCATTTTGTGGAACCTGTTGGCGAAGTTCGGATGCAAGTTGATTTCTATAACAAGCTGCCGCCCGAGCATGTTTGATATGAAGCGCAATTCTCTGATGTTATTCGGCGTTCTCGCGCTGTCTGGCTGCGCCGGGCATTCCTTCCCCCTCTCAAACCGCTTCGTCTATTCAGGGGACGCGAGCGACACGGCGGAAGTGTTTGCGGATACCAACGGCACGCTTTACCCGGCTGGCTGGCAATCCCATTTTCACCCGCGCTTGAGTAAAAAACGGCCTGGTGAAGGGAAATGGTTGGCCGGAAACCTTTTGGCCCAATCCGCTTACAGTCGGAAATTTCGCACATTGATTGAACGCGATGAGGCGCGTCAGTTGAACGAAATCAATGGTTTTGCAGCGCGTCACAAGCGGATTTTCATTCTCGTTCACGGCTATAACGCTTCGGTAGAAGAGAGCAGAGTTCCGTTTTCTGACGTCGCGTCCCTGCTGGACCTAAAACCTGGTGACGGCGTCATCCATTTCTACTGGGACGGGTTGATCGGCAAAGGGGTGGGAGCCGTCAAAGTATGGTTCAAGGCGGCCAATGCGAGCCAGCTTGTGGGCTCCCGCGCTTTGCGCAGCGTGTTGGGTCAGATTGAAGGCCGCGAAATCTATGTTATCGCGCACAGTCGCGGTGCTTCTGTCGTGATGAGTGCGCTCGGCAATCCTGTATACAGCTCCGGATTTCTGGCCAAACTGTCCCGCAAAGCGCAAAACTGGGGTAGGCCGTACAAGCAAATGCAGATGCCCAAGCCGCTGATGGATCGCGGCAACAGCGTCCATATCCTGTTGCTCGCTCCTGCTATCGACCGCATCGATTTCTGCGATGTGAGTGAGCAGCCCATCAAGTCCAAAGGATTTGTCTGCACCAAGTTCCGCCCGCTTGGCGCTCAAGTGAAGAGCTTTGACTATACCGTAAATTCTAGCGATCCAGTGCTCGGTAAATTCGTCTTCTCTTCCCAAGCGTTCAATCCCACCGGCCTGGGCTATGAAGCCAAAATTGGTCGCGCTCTAAAGGCCGAAAACTATCCTATTTTCCGCGAATATGTTTTTGAAAAACCCGAGGGCTTTCATGCGTTCAAGGACTATGCCGCGCATTCAGTATTTTTCCAGATGTTGAGCAACGCTGGAATCGGCAAGTCGCCAGGGCCAATGCCAACGGAACCTTTTGCCAAATGAGCGGTTGTCCCTGTTGAGCTCGACACAAAAGCAAAATGCTCTCGGCCATGCTCAGGAGAAACTTCATGTCCCTCATCAGCCTTGTTGGCGTCCTGATCGTCGTTGGTGTTTTGCTTTGGCTCATTAACACCTATGTGCCGATGGACGGCAAGATCAAAAGCATCTTGAATGCCGTAGTTGTGATTGCCGTCATCCTCTGGCTCCTACAGGTTTTCGGCATCATTGGATCAATCGGATCGTTGAACAACATTCGGGTTGGTTAAGACCTGATGCGCAGCGTTGGCCTTAATTATTCTAGCCATGTCGGTTGAGGCCGACATGACGCAGCACGGCGACGAACTCGTGCTTCTGGCTGAAGCTTTGATGGCAACCAGTATTGAAGAAATGCCCAAGCGTGAGCGCCAAGTCATTGACCGCGCGGCCAAACGCCTTGCGGTATCGCGCCCCGTCCACCGGGAATTTGATGCGTCGTTGACGGTCGGCCAGCGCCTTGCTGATCATGTCGCGAAAATAGGTGGTTCGTGGTGGTTTATCAGCGGGTTCGGCGTGTTTCTTATTTTATGGATGTTATTGAATATTTCGTTTCTTTCTAAAACTTTCGACGCCTATCCCTTCATCTTCCTTAATCTCCTTCTCTCGATGCTGGCGGCAATCCAGGCGCCTATCATCATGATGAGCCAGAACCGCCAAGCAGCGCGTGACCGGTTACATGCCGGTCAGGATTTTGAGATCAACTTGAAGGCCGAACTTGAAATTCTGGCCCTACATGTGAAAATTGATCGACTGATCGAACGCCTCAAAAATGGCAAATAATCTCAGGGATTTGGTTGATCCCCCTCTACATCTATCCAGAAATCTGCACCACCAAAGGAACTAAATTCGCGCTCAACTGTTTAGTTGGAGAGAAGCGCG
>JANNWX010000299.1:0-5258 GCA_031409315.1 Sphingomonadales bacterium
GTTTGCCACCCGGAGTTGCTGGGACGATCGTTGAAGTGCGGGTGTTTAACCGTCACGGTATCGACATTGATGACCGGACCCGCGCCATTCAGGCCGAGTTGAAAGAAAAGCTGGGCAAGGATCGTGACGACGAACGCGGTATTTTGAACCGGGCGACATATGCCCGTTTGAAGGAAATGCTCGTTGGCCAAAAAGCCGCCGCAGCGCCAAAGGCTTTGAAGAAGGGCGCGCTGATTGATGAAGCGGGTCTGAGCGAAGTCGAGACGTTCGAATGGTGGAAAATCGCTGTCGAAGATGATGCGCGTCAGGCCGATCTGGAGGCCGTTCGCGGTCAATATGATGACGCGGTCAAGCTCATCAACGCGAAATATGAAGACCGGGTTGAAAAGGTCGAGCGCGGCGATGATCTGGCACCGGGCGTCCTGAAAATGGTCAAAGTGTTCGTCGCGGTGAAGCGCAAGCTGCAACCCGGCGATAAAATGGCCGGTCGTCACGGCAACAAGGGGGTCATTTCACGCATCCTGCCTGCCGAAGATATGCCATTTCTTGAAGATGGGACGCCGGTTGATATCGTGCTCAATCCGCTGGGTGTGCCGTCACGGATGAACGTCGGGCAGATTTTTGAAACCCACCTTGGCTGGGCCGCGCGCGGCCTTGGCAAGCAGATTTCGGATGCTCTTGATGCGTGGCATGAAGCCGGCGGTGAAGCGGCAGGGACGCCGCCAACGGCCGTCCGTGATCGCTTGGAAATCATTTACGGCGACAAATATAAGGCCGAACTTGATGGCCGCGGCGACGGTGAAATCGTCGAACTGGCTGGTTTGCTTCGCGGCGGGGTGCCGATGGCGACGCCGGTGTTTGACGGCGCGCGTGAGGCCGACGTCTCGATGATGCTGGCAATGGCCGGGCTTGATACGTCGGGGCAGGTCGAACTGTTTGACGGTCGTTCGGGTGAAGTGTTCGACCGCAAGGTGACGGTGGGCTATATCTATATGCTCAAGCTGCACCATCTGGTTGATGACAAGATCCACGCCCGTTCAATCGGACCATATAGCCTTGTGACCCAGCAACCGCTGGGCGGTAAGGCGCAGTTCGGCGGACAAAGGTTCGGCGAAATGGAGGTCTGGGCGCTTCAGGCTTACGGCGCTGCCTACACGCTTCAGGAAATGCTGACGGTGAAGTCCGACGATGTTGTTGGCCGCACCAAGGTTTACGAAGCGATCGTCAAGGGCGACGATACGTTCGAGGCTGGTATCCCAGAAAGCTTCAACGTGCTCGTGAAGGAAATGCGCTCGCTTGGTCTCAATGTTGAATTGAACCAGCAGGACATTGTGCCCGACGACGGGCTAGCGATTGCCGCCGAATAATACCGAACTTTTCCGATCACCCCAACCTCTTCCCCGCGTGGAAGAGGCCAAGGAGCAAGACATGAACGAACTGACCAATTTCGCCAATCCGATTGCCAAAGTGGAGGTCTTTGACCAGATCCAGATCGGCATTGCATCCCCAGAGCGTATTCGCAGCTGGTCATTTGGCGAAATCAAGAAGCCGGAAACCATCAATTACCGCACGTTCAAGCCGGAACGTGACGGCCTGTTCTGCGCGCGCATCTTTGGCCCGATCAAGGATTATGAATGCCTGTGCGGTAAATATAAGCGCATGAAATATAAGGGCATCGTCTGCGAAAAATGCGGCGTTGAAGTGACGATTTCCAAGGTCCGCCGTGAACGGATGGGCCATATTGAACTGGCCGCGCCAGTTGCGCATATCTGGTTCCTGAAATCTTTGCCAAGCCGTATCGGCTTGCTGCTCGACATGCAGTTGAAGCAACTTGAGCGTGTTCTGTATTTCGAAGCCTATATCGTGATCGAGCCCGGCCTGACCACGCTCGAAAAATTTCAGCTGCTGACCGAAGACGAACTGCTCGATGCGCAGGATGAATACGGCGAAGATGCGTTTTCTGCCGGTATCGGTGCCGAAGCCGTGCGCCGGATGCTTGAAGAGCTCGACCTTGAAGGTGAGCGCAAGGATCTGCTTGAAGAATTGGCGACGACCAAGTCGGAATTGAAGCCCAAGAAGATCATCAAGCGCCTTAAGATTGTCGAAAGTTTCATCGATTCGGGCAACCGCCCCGAATGGATGATTTTGGAAGTTATTCCGGTCATTCCGCCAGAACTGCGCCCGTTGGTGCCGCTAGACGGTGGCCGCTTTGCGACGTCGGATTTGAACGATCTCTATCGTCGCGTCATCAACCGCAACAACCGTTTGAAGCGTCTGATGGAACTCCGCGCGCCGGACATCATCGTCCGGAACGAGAAGCGTATGTTGCAGGAGGCGGTTGACGCGCTGTTCGACAACGGTCGTCGCGGTCGCACAATCACCGGCGCGAACAAGCGTCCCTTGAAATCACTGTCTGACATGCTCAAGGGCAAGCAGGGCCGTTTCCGCCAGAATCTGCTCGGCAAACGCGTCGATTATTCGGGGCGCTCGGTCATCGTGACGGGGCCAGAATTAAAACTGCATCAATGCGGTCTGCCCAAGAAAATGGCGCTCGAACTGTTCAAGCCGTTCATCTACTCACGCCTCGACGCCAAGGGTCTGTCGATGACCTTGAAGCAAGCCAAGAAGTGGGTTGAAAAGGAACGCAAGGAAGTCTGGGACATATTGGATGAAGTGATCCGCGAACATCCCGTTATGCTCAACCGCGCGCCAACTCTTCACCGTCTTGGCATTCAGGCGTTTGAACCTGTGCTGATCGAAGGCAAGGCGATCCAGCTCCATCCTTTGGTCTGTTCCGCGTTCAATGCCGATTTTGACGGCGACCAGATGGCTGTTCACGTGCCGCTATCACTTGAAGCGCAGTTGGAAGCACGCGTCTTGATGATGTCGACCAACAACATCCTTTCACCCGCAAACGGCAAGCCGATCATCGTGCCGTCGCAGGATATGGTCCTTGGCCTCTATTATCTGTCGATGCTCAAGGAAAATGAGCCCGGCGAAGGCATGTTGATGTCGGACATGGCCGAAGTGCACCAGGCGATTGACGCCGGTGCGGTGACGCTCCACACCAAAATCATCAGCCGCGTTCCGCAAACCGATGAAGCGGGCAAGCCCTATCTCAAGCGGTTTGAAACGACGCCGGGCCGGATGTTGCTCGGCGAGTGTTTGCCGCAAACGCATAAGGTGCCGTTCGATGTCGTCAACCGGCTGCTGACGAAGAAGGAAATCGGCGACGTAATCGATATCGTTTATCGTCACGCCGGCCAGAAAGAGACAGTGTTGTTTGCCGATGCGATCATGTCGCTAGGCTTCAAACACGCGTTCAAGGCCGGTATTTCGTTCGGCAAGGATGATATGATCATCCCGGCTTCTAAGGATAAAGAGATTGAAAATACGCGCGGGATCGTGCGTGATTTCGAACAGCAGTATCAGGACGGCCTGATCACGCAGCAGGAAAAATATAACAAGGTGATCGACGCCTGGTCGACCTGTGGCGATAAGGTCGCCAATGCGATGATGAAGGAAATCCAGGCGGTCAAAAAACTGCCCAATGGCCGCGAAGCACCGATCAACGCGATCTACATGATGGCCCATTCGGGCGCGCGTGGTAGCCAGGCGCAGATCAAGCAGCTTGCCGGGATGCGCGGTCTGATGGCCAAGCCGTCAGGTGAAATCATCGAAACGCCGATCATTTCAAACTTCAAGGAAGGATTGACCGTCCTTGAATATTTCAACTCCACCCACGGTGCACGTAAAGGGTTGGCGGATACGGCGCTCAAGACGGCTAACTCGGGCTATCTGACCCGCCGTTTGGTTGACGTATCGCAAGACTGCACCGTGATCGAGGAAGATTGCGGCACGCAGCGTGCGTTGTTGATGAAGGCGATTGTTCAGGGCGGTGCAACCATTGCGTCGCTTGGCGAACGTATTCTTGGTCGGACCACGGCTGAAGATATTGTCGACACGAAGAATGGCGAAGTCGTTATTCCGTCGGGCACATTGCTTGACGAGGCCGACATTCTGGTGATCGAGGAAATCGGCACACAGTCGGTTAAAATCCGGTCGCCTCTGGTTTGCGAAACCCGGATGGGCGTTTGCGGCAAATGCTATGGCCGCGATCTTGCACGCGGAACGCCAGTGAATATGGGGGAAGCCGTCGGCGTTATCGCGGCCCAATCCATCGGTGAACCGGGCACGCAGTTAACGATGCGGACCTTCCACATCGGCGGCGCCGCACAGATTAACGAACAATCCAGCCTTGAAGCGTTCAGCGACGGCACCCTGCATTACCGCGATCTGCGGACCATCAAAGACAAGATGGGGCGCACGGTATCCTTGTCACGGAACGGCGAAGTCGCGGTTCTCGATAGCGAAGGCCGTGAACGATCGTCTGATCGGCTGCCGTACGGGGCTTATGTTCTGTTCGCGGACGGTGCCAAAGTGAAAAAGGCTGACCGCGTTGCCGAATGGGATCCGTTCACCATGCCGGTGATTACCGAAAATCCCGGCGTCGTTAAATATCAGGATCTGGTTGAAGGCCAGACTCTGGTTGAACAAACCGACGAAGCAACGGGCATCTCGCAAAAGGTCGTGACCGAATTCCGTCCTGGCCGGACCAAGGTTGATCTGCGGCCACGCCTGACGTTGCTGGACGCAGATTCGGGCGAAGCCGGTCGCTATATGTTGGCTGTTGGTGCGATGCTTTCGGTTGAAGACGGGGCCACAGTTCAGGGCGGTGACGTTCTGGCCCGTGTGTCCCGCGAAGCCGCGAAAACGCGCGATATTACCGGTGGTCTGCCGCGCGTTGCCGAATTGTTCGAAGCGCGCAAGCCAAAGGACAATGCGATCATCGCCAAGGTTTCAGGCCGTGTCGTTTACGGCAAGGATTACAAAGCCAAGCGCAAGATCGGCATTCAACCCGAAGATGGCGGCGAACTGGTCGAATATCTGATCCCGAAGTCGAAGGTTATCGACGTTCAGGAAGGCGATTTCGTGAAGCGCGGAGATAATCTGGTTGCCGGTTCGCCTGACCCGCACGACATTCTTGAGGTGATGGGTATCGAGCCGTTGGCTGAATATCTGGTTGCCGAAATTCAGGAAGTGTACCGTCTGCAAGGCGTGAAGATCAACGACAAGCATATCGAAACGATTGTTCGCCAGATGCTGCAGAAAGTTGAAATCACCTTTGGCGGCGACACCACGCTCCTGCCGGGCGAGCAGGTTGACCGCGAGGAAATGGATGCAATCAACGCAAAGCT
>JANNWX010000300.1:0-14636 GCA_031409315.1 Sphingomonadales bacterium
CAAGCGGAACCGGCATGGCGACGGCTGGCGTTGGAATAGTAAGTGGGACGCGCGGCGCATCAGCGCCATCGCCTTCGATCCAGGCCCTGATGATCTTGCTCGGATTGGCGGGTGGCTCCCCAAGTTCAATCGCATCGACAAAATTCATGCCCGAAATAACCCGCCCAAATGCGGTATATTTATTGTCGAGTTTCATCGTCGGCTGGAAACAGATAAAAAACTGACTGTTGGCCGAGTCATTATCATTGGTCCGCGCCATCGAAATCACACCGCGCATATGCGGCATATCATTAAATTCAGCCTTAAGGTCGGGAAGCGGAGAACCGCCCTGGCCGGTTCCTTCCGGGTCGCCGGTTTGCGCCATAAACCCTTCGATCACACGGTGAAAAACAACGTTGTTGTAAAATCCGGCGCGCGCCAAAATTTTAATCCGTTCAATATGGCCCGGGGCTTTGTCCGGCCGCAACCCGATCCGCACCGCACCCCCCGTCGACAATTCGAGAACGAGGATATTTTCAGGCAGCACAGCAGGAACCGAGGATGTGACCAAAGGTGGGGCCACAGATTTGGATTTCTTGGCCATTGCCGTTCCAGCAAATCCGCACAGGATCATAAGCGCGATAATCAGTTTTTTCACAAACACTCTCCAAATCGTCGGGCGCTGAGCTTGCCCGACATCACCTTAGCCCCAACTGAACAGATTAGCTTCCCTTGCGCCCGACCTTATCAATGCGGGCCATGACTTCTTTTTCAACCGGCGGCGTTACAAATTTGTGGATCGCACCGCCAAACAACGCAATTTCTTTTACCAAGCGCGACGCAATAGGCTGCAAGGCGACATCTGCCATCAAAAAAACCGTCTCGATGCGGTTGTTCAGTTGCTGGTTCATTCCAGCCATTTGATATTCATATTCAAAATCGGCCACCGCCCGCAGGCCTCGGACGATCACCGATGCACCCTGCCGCTCTGCAAAATCCATGAGCAGCGAATCAAAGGCGACAACTTCAAAACTCCCCGCAACGCCGGTAACTTCGCGCCGGACAGTCGC
This sequence comes from Sphingomonadales bacterium, assembly GCA_031409315.1. Taxonomy (GTDB): domain Bacteria; phylum Pseudomonadota; class Alphaproteobacteria; order Sphingomonadales; family Sphingomonadaceae; genus Aquisediminimonas. Next base: position 1,050 of record JANNWX010000300.1, read on the forward strand.
CAGTCGTTCCTCCACCGAAAACATCGGTGACTTGCTTGGATTGGTCGTCACACCGATAACCAGCCGGTCAACAAGTTTTGCGCCGCGCCGGATGATGTCCATATGCCCTAAAGTCATCGGGTCGAACGTGCCGGGATAAACGCCAATCCGTTCCATTACCGATCCCTTTCCACGGTGTAGCGCGCGATCGCACGCAACAGGTCTGCCTCTGCACCAAAACTCGCCAGATGGGCAATGCCTTGATTAACCAGCATATCAGCCTGAGCACGGGCACGGTCGAGCCCAAGCAGCGACAGGAACGTCGCCTTGCCGGCGTCGGCATCCTTTTGCAGCGCCTTTCCCGCAATTGTCGCGTCGCCCTCAACATCAAGAATATCGTCGGCAATCTGGAATGCGAGGCCGATATCGCGCGCGTAGCCGCGCAGAGAGGCGCGCCCCTCAGGCGGGACCCGCCCCATGATCGCCCCAGCCTCTAAGCAAAATCCAATCAGCGCGCCCGTTTTCAATTGCTGAAGCCGGGTAACAGTTTGCAGATCAAGCACCTGATTTTCGGCCGCAAGGTCCATCATCTGACCGCCAGCCATGCCCGCTGGCCCGGATGCGCGCGCGAGATCCAGCACCAATTCGATCCGCACGAACGGATCACTATGCGTTGCTTCATCGGCCAGAATCTCAAACGCTAGCGCGTGGAGAGAATCCCCTGCCAGCACCGCCGTCGCCTCATCAAACGCCTTGTGCACGGTCGGCTTTCCACGCCGCATATCATCATCATCCATGCACGGCATATCATCATGGATCAGTGAATAGACATGGATACATTCGATTGCAGTGGCAACCCGCAGCGCCGCTTGCCGGTCAACATGGAACAGGTTGCACGCGGCAACCACAAGCAAAGGACGCATGCGTTTCCCGCCGCCAATCGCTGCGTGGCGCATCGCCAGATACAATTGTTTGCGCGGATCTTGTGGAACAGCCAGAAATGTGTCGAAGGACCGGTCGATCTCTATCGCCACCTGCTCCATCGCGAGCGAGAGAATGTTGCTGTTGCCCATTTGGTTAGCTGCCATCAAAAGGCGCTGTGCCCGAAGGGTTGCCATCGGCCCCAAGGGTGATTTTTTCGATCCGCATCTGCGCATCTTTCAAGCGTTTTTCGCATTGCGCCCTTAACATTTCGCCCCGTGTGTAAAGCGTGATCGATTCGTCCAGCGCAGTGTCCCCTGATTCAAGTCGCGCAACAATGGATTCGAGTTCCTTGAGCGCGTCTTCAAACGAAAGCGACGAAAAATCAGCAGCATCAGTCATGAAGCATATGTGACGCTGGCGGTCGCGCGGGTCAAGCAGAGTCGCTTGCCGCGCGCGTAACGATTGCGGCCCAGCCTGCTTCGTCGATCACTTCGATACCCAGTTCAGCCGCTTTTTTTAGTTTCGATCCCGCCCCTGGGCCCGCAACGAGAAGATCGGTTTTCGCACTGACCGAGCCTGAGGTTTTCGCGCCAAGAGAATCGGCCTGCGCCTTCGCCTCATCGCGGCTCATCGTTTCGAGGCTACCCGTAAAGACAATGGTTTTGCCCGAAATAGCGGAGGCACGCTGGTTCGAGACGTAGGAAGCGGGGTTCACTTCGGCGAGCAAATCGTTCCATATCTCAACATTGTGCGCCTCGTGGAAGAAATCGACCAAGGTCGCCGCAACCACCGGGCCAATCCCTTCAATCGCGGTCAAATCCTCTGTGCCGTTCGCGCTCGTCGCAGCGTCCCGCACCGCACCGACGGTTCCAAACGCCCGGACAAGGTCTTTCGCTGTCCCGGCGCCGACATGGCGAATACCCAGAGCAAAGAGGAACTTGATCGGATCGGGCGTGCGTTTTGTTTCGATAGCGGCAAGCAGGTTTTCGACCGACTTTTCCTTCCATCCTTCGCGGCCCAGAATCTGCTCGCGGTGGCGGTGGAGCCGAAAAATGTCGGCTGGTGTATGGATTAGGCCGCTATCAAAAAATTCCTGAATGCTTTTTTCGCCCAGTCCCTCGATATCAAGCGCACCTCGGCTGACGAAATGCTTGAGCCGTTCGATTCGCTGTGCTGGGCAAATCAGGCCGCCGGTGCAGCGCACGTCTACTTCGCCGATTTCCGCTACCGCTTCTGACCCACAGTCGGGGCAATGATCGGGAAAGGCGAAATCTGCACGTTGTTCGTTGCGGGTCAGGACGGACACAATCTGCGGAATGACATCGCCCGCCCGCTGGATGACAACCCGGTCGCCGGGCCGCGCGCCAAGCCGCACAATCTCATCCCGATTGTGCAGTGTGACATTGGCGACGACGACACCGCCGACCGTCACCGGTTTCAGCCGCCCGACCGGCGTCAGCTTGCCGGTGCGCCCAACCTGAATGTCAATGGCAAGCAATGTCGTTTGCGCTTGTTCAGCCGGGAATTTATGCGCGATCGCCCAGCGCGGTGCCTTTGCGACAAAGCCGAGCCGCGCCTGCCAATCAAGCCGGTCGACCTTGTAAACCACGCCGTCAATATCGAATGAAAGATCGGCGCGACCCGATTCAATCTTGGCATAATGGGCAAGGACGCCGCCCGCATCGACCGTCTGGATCAGACCATCCTCAACCGGCAATCCCCATCCTGCAATCGCGCGCATCACGCCGTATTGGCTGTCGGCAGGCAGCGACGACGCCTCCCCCCAACCGTGCGCGAGAAAGCGCAGAGGACGCGCAGCTGTGACCGATGGATCCTTCTGACGAAGCGACCCCGCAGCAGCATTGCGCGGGTTGGCGAAGAGTTTTTCACCCGCCAATTGCTGCGCAGCATTAAGTGCAGCAAAATCGGACTTTGCCATATAAATTTCGCCGCGAATTTCGAAGACGCTGGGTGCATCCCCATTCAGTATTTGAGGGATATCACTGATCGTCTTTACATTGGCAGTCACATCTTCGCCTACTTGCCCGTCGCCCCGTGTTGCCGCTTGCACGAGCACGCCGTTTTCGTAGCGTAACGAACAAGACAGGCCGTCAATCTTGGGTTCGGCTGTCAGCGCGACATCGGCAGCGTCCGGTAGTTTGAGAAACCGGCGCACGCGCGCAACAAAATCAGCGACTTCTTCGCCGTCAAAGGCATTGTCGAGGCTGAGCATCGGCCGCGCATGCGCGATTTTTGACAGATGCGCTGCGGGGACCGCGCCGACAGACTTGTTCGGGCTATCATCACGGATGAGATGAGGAAATTGAGCCTCTAGGCTGTTGTTTTCCCTTACGAGCGCGTCATAATCTGCGTCCGAAATCTCCGGCGCATCATTGGCGTGATACGCTTGGTTATGCCGGGCGATCTCCTTGGCTAGACGCATCAAACGGTTGGCCGCTTCGGCTTCGGTCACGCGACTTCCAGCAGCCGTCGAGCCTGTGCGCGCGCCTCATCCGTGACGTTGGCACCCGACAGCATCCGGGCTATCTCCTCGCGTCTTTGCGTATCATCAAGCGCGTGCACACCGGTCCGCGTGACCACGCCGTCGTTCGATTTGGCAATCAACAGATGTGTGTCTCCGCGCGCTGCCACCTGCGGGCTGTGGGTAACGACCAGCACTTGCGCGCCGTGCGCCAGCCGAGACAGACGGTCACCGATGGCGCTTGCCACCGCCCCGCCAACACCCCTGTCTATCTCGTCAAAGATCATCGTCGGCGCCCCGCCTTCTTCGGCCAGCGCGACTTTAAGTGCGAGGATGAAGCGCGATAGTTCACCACCTGATGCAATCTTGATCATCGGGGCGAAAGGTGCGCCGGGATTGGTTGAGATTTCAAATTCAACCCGGTCCATTCCGTGCGGACCCCAAGCAGATTCGGGCTGGGCATCGACGACCGTCCGGAATTGCGCCGCGTCGAGCTTGAGGGGGGCGAGTTCCGCCGCCACTGCCCGGTCCAGTTTGGCTGCACCCGTCGTCCGGATCGCCGACAAGGCGGTGGCGGACTTGACAAAGGCGGCGCGACACCGTTCGACGTCCGCTTCCAACGCGGCCAGCCCCTCCCCACCCGCTTCAATCGATTCAAGCTTGGTCGACAGTTGCAGCGTCAACGCCGCCAAATCATCCGGCCTGACCCTGTGTTTGCGCGCCAGACCGCGCAATTCGAACAGCCGTGCCTCATCTGCCTCCAATTGCGCCGGATCAACAATCAGCAACCGGGCCGCATCGCGCAACCTTTCTTCGGCCACTGATCCTTCGATGATTGCGCGATCAACCGCCCCAAGGGCGTCGGTAAGAGCCGCGTCGCCCTGTGCTATCCGGTCAAGTATTCGTGCTGCCTGCCGCAAATGGGATAGGCCGCCGTCAGCGCCGTCAACATGGTCGACAATTGCGTCGAGTTCGGCCGCAATCTTTTCGCCCCTTTGCATTGTCGTTCGCCTAGCAGACAGCATGTCTTCCTCACCTAGCTCAGCCGCGAAGCTGCGCAACTCAGCGACCGAATGGGTGAGCCAATCGCGATCCCGCTCTGCGTCCATCAGTGCCATCCGGGCGTGCGAGAGCGCATCAATCGCGGCCTGCCAATCGGCATAAACGGTGCCGACAGCCGCCGTATCCGCCCTTGCAAAACTATCAAGAAGCACCCGGTGTCCGCGCGGGTTAATCAGGCCGCGATCATCATGCTGGCCGTGAATTTCAACCAGCAGATCACCCAAAGACCGCAGCAAGGCTGCCGATACCGGCTGATCGTTGATGAAAGCGCGGCTGCCACCGTCCGCCCTTAGGGTGCGCCGCACGATAAGCGGTTCGCCGTGCCCACGTGCAAGATCATGTTCGTCGAGCAGTGCAAGCGCAGCGGGCGGCATATCAAACGCAGCAGTAACGCTGGCCTGTGCGCATCCCTGCCTCACGAGCCCGCTGTCGGCGCGGGCGCCTAGCGCCAGTCCGAGCGCGTCAAGCAGAATGGATTTTCCGGCCCCCGTTTCACCGGTAAGCACGCCCAGTCCGGGGCCAAAATCAAGGTCAAGGGCCTCGATCAGCACAACATCGCGGATCGACAGGCTGTTCAGCATGTTACGCCAATATCAGGAAGCAGGATGCTTTTGCATCAGTGAAAACGCGCGCTGATACCAGTCCGTGCCGGGATAATTATTCCCCAGAACCGCCGCCGCTTTTTGCGCCTCGTCTGGAATGCCGAGTGCCAGATAACTTTCTGTGAGACGCATCAGTGCCTCGGCCGTGTGGGTCGATGTGTCATATTCGTCAATGACTTTGCGGAACCGGATTGTCGCCGACAACCACTGGCCACGCCGTTGGTAGAAACGACCAATTTCCATTTCCTTGCCGGCCAAATGGTCGCGAACAAGATCAATTTTCAATCGTGCATCGGTTGCATAGCGTGACGACGGATAGCGGCGTATAACCTCACCCAGCGCATCCAAGGATTGCTGGGTAATTTTTTGATCGCGCGATACATCCGAAATTTGCTCGTAATAATTAAGTGCAATCAGATAATAAGCATAAGGCGCGTCGCGGTTGCCGGGATGGATCGACAAGAACCGCTGTGCCGAATTTGTCGATTCGGTAAAATCTCTCGATAAATAATAACTGAACGCACTCATCAGCTGCGCCCGGCGGGCCCATGTCGAATAGGGGTGCTGACGCTCCACCTCATCGAACAGCGCAGCTGCCAATTTATAATCGCCCTTGTCCAGCCGTTGTTTGGCCGTGTTATAGAGTGAATTGACGTCGCGCGCGACATAGGATGTATCGGCCTTTGACTTACCCCGGCCGGCGCAACCAGCAAGGGGAGTGAGCACCGCAAGAGCGGCCAATAGGGCGATAGTTTTGGTCTGGTGAATCCGCATAGTTTTCTGTCTTAGCGACTGGTTTCCCGCTCGCCAAGCACAGAGATTATGTTGTTTAACGCTTTTCCGATATGGCGCGACCCATGGTAGCGAAAAAATTGACAGAAATTCGCGTTGAAAAGCCGTGGGGTCGGCATGACCTTTGGCCCGGATTCGCCAATCCTGGTGCTGACGAGGCGGCGGTTGGCGAGATTTGGTTTGACGCGCCGAGCGAGCGAGATGCGCCGCTGCTAGTCAAATATCTGTTCACGAGCGAACGGCTGTCGATTCAGGTCCACCCTGGCAATGATGCCGCCCGGGCCGCGGGCTATCCCCAAGGCAAGGATGAAGCCTGGGTCATCTTGCACGCCCAACCCGGCGCAGTAATCGCGCTGGGAACGAAACAGACCGTCTCCGCCGAAACACTCAGGCAGGCGGCAGGCGATGGCAGCATTGAATCTTTGGTCGATTGGAAACCGGTCAAGGCAGGCGATGTCATTTATGTGCCAGCCGGCACCGTTCACGCCATCGGCGCTGGCATCACCTTGATCGAGGTGCAGCAAAATGTTGATCTGACCTATCGGCTTTACGATTATGGGCGGCCACGGCCATTGCATCTTGACGCCGGGATTGCGGTTTCTGATCCGCAGCCCTTTATCAATGAAGCCAGACATGTTGATCTTGGTTCAGGGCGATCAGTTTTGTTAGAAAGCCCGAATTTCATCATTGAACAATGGCAAGGGCAGGCAGCCCAGACGATTGAGCGTGACAAAAACCCAATTTGGCTTGTGCCCGTGATCGGAACCGCTTGGGTTGACGGCAACATGCTAACAGCGGGTGAATGCTGGATTGTCGACACAGGTTGCCGCATTGAAACCAGAGAAGACACAAAACTGCTGCTCGCTAATCAGGGTGGCAGCAGGTTAATGCTGTCCTGATGATCCGAATTCTGACACTTTCAACGCTGTTTCCAGACGCCAGTCGCCCCGTCTTCGGCCCGTTTGTAGAACGGCAGACACTATGTTTGGCGGCGCATCCCGATGTTCAATTACGAGTTGTTGCACCCATTGGCATGCCACCGTGGCCATTATCACATTTGCGACGCTACCACGATTTGCACGATGTCGTTTCCTTTGAACAGTGGCAGGGCCTTGACGTTTACCGCCCCCGTTTTTCGCACGTTCCTGCGACAGGAGGGCGCTTTGATGGCGCAGCTTTGACACGTGCGCTGATGCCATTGCTGGCCAAGATTCGAAAAGATTTTGCGTTCGATGTCATAGACGGGGAGTTTTTCTTTCCTGATGGACCAGCGGCAATCCGCTTGGGTCAGGCCTTTGACGTCCCGGTTTCAATCAAGGCGCGCGGTTCCGACATCCATTATTGGGGAAACAATCCGGCGACGCGGCAGCAAGTCTTGAGCGCCGGGCAAACTGCTGATGGCATGCTGGCGGTATCCGCTGCGCTAAAGCGTGATATGATCGCCCTTGGGATGCCCGAAGACCGGATAGCTGTCCATTATACAGGGGTTGACCTTGACCAGTTCAAGCCGGGCAATCGCGGCGATTCAAAGCAGCAGCGCGGCATATCCGGGCCACTGATTTCCTGCATCGGCGGATTGATTGAACGCAAAGGCCAGTCGCTGTTGCTGGATGCGTTGACGCGCCTGCCCGGCGCGACACTCGTCCTCATCGGCCACGGGCCTGACCACGCCATATTAAAAGCGAAAGCACAAGCACTTGGTATTGCCGATCGCGTTATTTTTGCTGGGGCAGTTGACCAGACTGAAATCATATCCTGGTTGCAAGCATCCGATGTCATGGCTTTGCCGTCGGCATCTGAAGGGCTTGCCAATGCGTGGGTAGAGGCTTTGGCGTGCGGCACGCCGATCGTCATCGGCGATGTCGGCGGTGCACGAGAATTGCTAACCAACCCCTTGGCTGGCCAGATAGTTCCCCGCACCTCTGGGGCGGTTGCAGATGCAATACTTAGTCTATTGAAAAGCCCCCCAAACCCGGCGGATGTCCGCAAGTTCGCAGAACCCTTCACATGGGCGCGCAACACCGCCGCGCTTTACGATCATTTTTCATCATTCATCGGGAAATGATTCCGGTCGCCCCACCCGCTCTGCATTGCCCTGACTGCTTGTCATTTGCAGAAAACTTTGCGGGCCAACGTTAAGCCAGATCAGCATCGGAGCCGAAATATAGAAGGATGAAAACGTCCCGATCACGATCCCAAGCAACATCGCCGCAGTAAACCCAAAAATGATGTCGGGGCCAAGGATCAGCAGAATCGTCAATGTCAGGATGAGGGACAATGATGTTGTGACTGTTCTCGACAAGGTTTCGTTGACCGAAAGGTCAAGCAACGGCTCCATCTCCATCTTGCGATATTTTCTCAGGTTTTCTCGAATCCGGTCATAAACCACGATCGTGTCATTGAGTGAATAGCCGATGATTGTGAGGATTGCCGCGATCACATTCAGGTCAAACTGCAACTGGGTCAGCGCGAAAAACCCGAACGTCAGCACCACGTCATGCAGCAATGTCACCAAAGCCCCGGCCCCAAATTGCCATTCAAACCGGAACCAGATGAACAGTGCAATGCCCAGCATCGCCAGCGCCAATGCCAGTGATCCTGTGCTGAATAATTCGCAACCGACCTTGCCCGATACCGAATTGACCGACCCGATGTTCACGCCTGGATAAGCGTCAACAATGGCGGTTCTGACCTTCGACGCAATTTTGTTGGAATCATCTGATCGGGTGCTCGCCACAAAGCCGTTTCCAAAACATTTTCCAATCGGGTTTCCGCTTTCCGCGAGTGGAATCCGAACACTCATCGTCTTGTTATCGCCGAGTTCCTGGATCGAGACATCACCGACGCCCAACCGTTCCAGCCGCGCACGAAACTCTGCCAGTTCGACCGGCTTTTGAAATGTGACCCGCATCGATTGGCCACCGACAAAGTCAACGCCCCAATTTAGCCCGCGCGTTGAGACCAAAGCGACAGACGCGAGCAGCAGCACAATCGAAATTCCAAGCGCCCACCACCGGGCACCAAGGAACGGGATATTGGTCTTGTCAGGAACAAGTTTGATGGGACGCATGATCGCTTGGTTCCGCTATAGATTGAGCATTTTTGGCCGGTTGCGGCGCAAATAGTCCGCGACGAGCAAACGTGTAAACGTGACGCCGGTGAAGACCGATGTCATGATCCCGATGGCAAGCACAACCGCAAATCCCTTGATCGGGCCGGACCCGAACCAGAACAGGATGATCGCTGAAATCACGTTTGTGATATTGGCGTCGAAAATGGCTGTGCTGGCTTCCTTATACCCAAATTCAACGGCTTGCATCGTTTGCCGACCGCGACGAATTTCTTCGCGAATCCGTTCATTGATCAGCACATTGGCATCCACCGCCGCGCCAATCGTCAGAACAAAACCGGCGATACCGGGCAGCGTCAGCGTCGCGTTGAAAATCGACATACCGCCCAGAACCAGCACCGCGTTCAAGAGTAGGGCCAGCGTGGTATAAACCCCGAACCTGAAATAGGTCAGGACCATATAGGCAATGAGTGCAAATGTTGCGGCAATGCCCGCCAGAACGCCCTTGTTGATCGAATCCTGCCCGAGCTCGGGGCTAACGGTGCTTTCCTCAACAACTTTTAACGCAACCGGCAATTTTCCGGACCGCAGTGAAATTGCCAGTTCATTCGCCGATTCAACAGTAAATCCACCCGAAATCTGGGCGTTTCCACCAAGAATTGGTTCATTGATATTCGGCGCAGAAATAACCACACCGTCTAATATAATCGCAAATGGTTTGCCTACATTTTCCGAGGTTGCACGGCCAAATTTCCGGCCGCCCTGGCTGTTAAAGGTCAGTGAAACGGTGGGGCTGTTGTTTTGCTGATCGAACCCCTGCTGTGCATTGTTCAATTCATCGCCCGAAACCATCACCCGACGCTTGACAGCGATAGCGCCAGCCGGATCGGTTGGATAAGGGAGAACCTGGCTTCCCGCTGGCGCGCGGCCCTGCGACACTTCCCCTGGATCAGCCTCAAGATCGACAAGCTTGAATTCAAGTTTCGCTGTCTTGCCGAGCAACCGCTTCAACCCTTCGGGGTCTTGAAGACCCGGAACCTGAACCAAAATGCGGTCTGCGCCCTGCCGGACGACCGTGACTTCCTTGGTCCCATCGGGATCAATCCGCTTGGCAACGACGTTGCGTGCCGTTTCCATCGCGAGGTTAATTTCGTTGGCCGTTCCGGTTTCGGTCGGCACCATGACGATGCGGGTGCCATCACGCACAGTGACGTCCCAATCTCGTTGCCCGGTAATGCCGACACCGTTGGTCAGCGCCCGCGCCAGTTTGACAGCGCTATCAAGCTGTGTCGGTTCGCGCACAAGAAAATTGAGCGCATTTCCGGCTGTCGAAATATCGCTGATCTCAATCCGCGGATCGGCGCGGCGCATTTCGGTGCGAACACTCTCTTCCATCCGGTCAAGCTGTTGCTTGCGGACATCATTGACGTCGGCTTCCAACAAAAGGTGGCTTCCCCCCGACAGATCAAGCCCAAGATTGATATGAATAGCTTGCCACCAACCCGGCAATTGTTCGCGCGATTTTTCCGTCATCATCGACGGAACAGCACACAAAATGCCGAACATTATCGAAACAATGACGAGCCAAACCTTCCAGCGGGGGAAATCGAGCATCTGCGAATTCAGTCGTTGGCTGGTTTGGCGGTGCCCAGCGGCGTAATATCCGTAAGAGTCGCTTTCACGACTTTCACTTTCACGCCCGCCGCGACTTCAACCTCAACCAGGTCGGCCTCTACCTTGGTCACTTTGCCGACGATCCCGCCGCCGGTCACAACGCTATCGCCCTTTTTGACCGCGTCGATCATGGCCCGGTGCGCCTTCATCCGCTGCTGCTGCGGGCGGATCATCAAGAACCAGAAAATCAGGCCGATCAGAATGAACTGGCCGAAGAAGAAAATCGTGCTGGCGGTTCCGCCAGATGCGGTGCCACCTGCGGCTTGGGCGAAAGCGGGGGTTGCGAACATTGTGTTTCTCTTGTCAGAAGGGTGTGAGGCCAGTTCCGGCCTTGCTGGTAAAAGCGCCTATCAAATCAGCGTCGCGCGCGCAACTGTGGCGTTCGATTGCATCAAAGGAGATTGAAATGATCATTGTTATGGGCACCATAGGGATGACGGGCGATCCAGTAGCTTTATCGTGATTTCCGAGCCTTAAACGTGCTAATAACCCGAAATCACTCTAACGCAGTCCTTCGGGCATTGGCTCGATCCATATCCCCTCAATCAGGATTGCACTAAACGCTGCAAACGGCACCCCGTTCAAACGCGGGTCCGAATCAAAGCGGACCGCGACTATGCCGTCAAACGCAGGGGCGTCGAGCACCACGACCTCGTTCGGGATATCCGCTTCCATACGCCGCGCAACGCCCCGTTTGCGCGAATCGAGCTCTTCACCCGCTGCGTTCAGCGCGGTTGCCGACCAGCCGGGAAACGTCACACCGCTCTGCGTATCTGGAAACAATCTCGGCAGCATGAACCTGACTTTCGATGCCGGTTTAGGCAGGACGATTGTGAAGGATGCCGGCACATTGCCGGTGCTACGCTGGGTTAGCATATTCTGACTGACCGTGGGGGCAACCGCCCGTCCAGCATAGAGCGCCCGATTGTTGTAAAACACGACTTCGGATCCCGGTGGAGTGATGTCGCGGACTTTCATCAGCACCGCCCCGTCACGCAAATATGGCTGGGCGGCAACCACCATGTCGGGCGCGGTCGTCGTCGGAACGGTCGCAAAATCGCGAGCGTGAACCCCCGGCACCAGACTGGTCACTAGGGCGGCGACCGGCCCCGGCACCTGGGTTACAGTGACGTCGACTTTGACCACGAAGGAAAATGGCGCGCCGCGCAATGTTGAGGAATCAAATGGTTCCTGATTTTCGTTGGTCGCTTCAAAAACAGCCGTGCGGACATTGCGGAACGTTGCTTCGATTGTCTGATTGGGAACCGCAATTTCCTTTATCAGCGCGGTGACATACGGACTATTTTTCCCGCGGCCATCGGTCGCCGTCATACCGGGCTTTGTCGAATAAGCGATGAACGTGCCACCACCACCGGCGGGCACCTTCATTTCCGCCAATCCGTTCAGAGTGGAACGGTTCGCCCGCAAGACGGGCACGTTGCGACAGGCATCCAAAATGATGATGCTGGTCTTCGCCCCCGCATTGTGCATTTGCCGCAACACCGTATCGGCAGCCACCGAATCCAGATCGATATCGGCCTCTGTCAGGATCGCGGCATCAATCGGCGCAAGATAAGTAACCCCCTGTGTCTGCAAACCGTGACCGGCATAAAAAAACGCGCCGGTTGAGTCCGGACCGGCAGCAGAAAGCCGTTGACCAAGCCGGGAAATAGCGCGCTTCATGGTTTTCTGGTCAACATTGGTAATGAGTTCAACGTCGAAACCAACCGCCTTAAGCGCCGCACCCATCGCATTGGCATCATTGACCGGATTGGCGAGCGGCCCCAGCCGTTGATCATAGGCTCCGTTACCAATGACAAGCGCTATGCGCGGCTCTGCGTTGGCCGGGTGACTACCGACAATAGTCAAGAAAATGATGACGAAGAGGCCCCATCCACGCATGGCAATCACTTCCACCTGTTTTGCTATTTGCACACTACCACCTTTGACTGCGCACTAGCAAACAGATCGGATTGCGCCTGCCAAGGCTCGGGTTGCCAATCCGCCGACCCGGCGTTAGAGCGTCGGCTCCGGTCGGGACGTAGCGCAGCCTGGTAGCGCATCACACTGGGGGTGTGGGGGTCGCAGGTTCGAATCCTGTCGTCCCGACCAATGAATCAATGACTTAGCAGCATCGCGGTGACCCGGCAGAGGGTCAATATGCCGCTGGCGGTGCAGATTTCTGAAATTATATTTCAGGTGCGGCTCATATATATTTTCGTGAAGATTGATTTTTCGCATCAAAGGCAAATGCTCCGGCGAGCGATTCTGCCTGATGGGACGTGTCAGTGTGCCCTGCCGTAACGCAACCGAATACCGCCGTTCAGCACAAACCCCTCGGTCGGTGCCCAAGCGTCGACTGTCCATCTACCGTCTGGCGCGCGAGTCCGCAGCAGGAGCGGTTTCGCCCCTTCTCTTGCAAGCGAATGGGATGCGGTTGGCATTCCTCCGCTTGATGGGTAATACCAACCTGCGATGATCCTGACCTATGAGGATTGACGGTCCTGTTCGCTGGCGAGGAGAAGCGGAAGCGGCGATGTGGTTCATCGTCGCGACGCTTCGACGCTGTCCAGCGGGCGGGACCGTCAACCCTGCGGGCGGGTTCTGGTGGCCCTCGGACTGTGTCGCGGCTTTAGGACGATGAACCACCTCGCCCCTTCAGCCGCTCCTTGCCGAAAACCACCAGAGCCCGTCCTCATAGGTCAGGATCATCGCAGGTTGGTATTAGCCGCAGGAAGTGAAGGAAATCTGGGAGTTCTGTGTTGCCAATTTTGTGTTCCTGGATTCCCGCCTTCGCGGGAATGACCGTATGTGAGGGTTAATGGAGGTACGAACATGGAACGCGCGTGGGTGATGATTCAAAATGAAGTCCTCGAGTCTAATCTTTCGTGTTACCCAAACTAAAACCCCGTCAGTTTCCCGCCGGGGCTTCCGTTCCGTTTGATCGAACTATGGTCGATATGAAGTATTTTGACAATGTCAGGCCGTAGGTCCGTGGCTGG
>JANNWX010000301.1:0-23183 GCA_031409315.1 Sphingomonadales bacterium
CGCGCGCTTCTGGCCAGCACAGAATCATTTCGGGAAGAATCTCTCGACATGGTCTATTCAGATCAGATGGCGTGGTTCGTTGATCCAGCCGACCGCGCCGATACGATTGTTGAAACAGGGCAAATCAAGGTAGCTTTGGCGCGAGGGCTTTCGGAATTGGAGGAAAGTGAGGCCATGGTCTTGCAACTATATTTCACCGAAGACCTAAATCTTGAAGAAATTGGTCGCATATTGAAAATTGGGGCGGCGCGCGTCTGTCAAATCAAAAAGTCCGCACTCGACAAAATGCGGCTGTTGGTCCCGCATCTGAAACCCAATTGATCAGACAAAACTCGCTTTCAATCCGTCGATCACGAATTGCGCAGCCAAGGCGGCCAGAACAACACCGAGTATCCGGGTAATCATTGCTTCCACGCGGAAACCGAGTGCCTTCATCAAGGGGCCGGCCGCCAACAATGCACCCAGATTGGCCAGTAGCACGAGCGCCAAAGCGCCAAAGACGATCAGGCTTTCCTCCATACCGTCGCTACGGGCTGACATCAGCATCACAGACGCGATAGAACCCGGTCCCGCGATCATCGGAATAGCCATCGGAAAGATCGAAATATCCTCATGGTCGGGCTGTGCCTTCACTTCTTCGGCACGGTTTTCGCGGCGTTCTGTGCGTTTTTCAAACACCATATCGAGCGCGATCAAAAACAACATGATGCCGCCCGCAATCCGGAACGCTTCCAAACTGATCCCAAGCGCACCAAGAAATGCTTCACCAAAAATGCCGAACATGAACAGAATGAAGGCGGCAACGGCAGTTGATCGCAGCGCCATCGTTCGCCGGTGCCCCGCCGGGGTGCCAGCGGTCAGGCTGGCAAAGATCGGCGCACATCCGGGCGGGTCGATCACGACGAAAAACGTGACAAGTGCCGAGATGAACAATTCGCTCATTGCCCGGCGACTTCGTCTTTCAGGGCGAGTTGATATGTCCGGCCATTCCACAGCCAAACCTTCACAACCCGGTCATTGTTTTGGGCAACTTCATATTTCCAGATCAGCGTCCGGTCCGGGGACAGCCCTGCTCCCCAGCCCTTACGCTCAACTGTCAGAGCCTGTCCCTTGGACTGTTCTGGATTGTTTCGACAAGAGGCGCGACGGATGACCAAAGGATCTTCAATCCGTCGTCCGTTGGCCACCGTGTCACCGTGATCAAGCAGCCATTTCCAGCTTGCATCAGGCTGTTCAGCCCAAACCGTCGTGAAATATCCCGCCGTTTTCTGGACGCTACGAACCCATGACCCTGTGTTTACCGCGACCTTTCCATCGCAAGACACCAAGGTTTTCGACGGCCACCATTGCACTGCAATTTTCGGATCGCTCTTGTCTTTGAGCCAGTCGGCAGCCTGATTAACTTCCGGCGTGAACATCACCGCATCTGGTGCCAAATAGGCGCGGAACGCGGTCCATTGGCCGTTCTTTTGGGCTGCGCTGGCAAAGTCGCGCTCTGCTTGAACCGCCGGGGGCACCAACGCCGTCGCCATGAGCAATATGATCAAATCACTACCTCCAGCGTTACCTTCGCGCGCATCATAGCCGCTTCGAGCGTATTATGCAGCAGACAAGCAATGGTCATGGGCCCAACGCCCCCGGGCACCGGGGTAATCGCCCCTGCGACCTGTGCAACCTCATCAAAGGCAACATCGCCGACCAGCCGTTTTTTTCCATCGTCTGCTTCGACCCGATTGATACCGACATCGATCACCACAGCCCCCGGCTTGATCCAGTGTGCCTTGACCATTTCGGGCCGGCCAACAGCCGCAACCACAATGTCGGCGCGCTTGACAATATCGGATAAATTGCGGGTTCGACTGTGTGCGATCGTCACGGTGCAATTTTCAGCTAATAGCAATTGAGCAACCGGCTTGCCGACCAGGATCGACCGGCCGACGACGACAGCTTCTAGCCCTGACAGATTACCGATCTGGTCTTTAAGCAGCATCAAACAGCCCAGCGGGGTGCAGGACACCAGCCCCTTTATCCCCGATGCCAGTCGTCCCGCGCTAACGACATGCAGGCCGTCAACATCCTTGTCAGGATCGATGGCAGCGATCACTTTGGTTTCGTCCAGATGTTCGGGCAACGGCAACTGAACTAAGATACCGTCAACCCGGTCATCCGCGTTCAGATTATTGACGAGAGCGATCAGATCGGCCTCTTTGGTGTCGGCGGGCAATATATGCTCAAAACTGGCCATGCCGACTTCAACCGTTTGTTTGCCCTTATTGCGCACATAAACGGCACTGGCAGGATCATCACCGACCAAAATGACAGCAAGGCCCGGAACGCGTCCGCTCGTGGTTTTGAAGGCCGCAACGCCCGTCGCTATTTGACCACGCAAGCGCGCAGCAAAAGCTTTTCCGTCGATGATCATCGCCGTCATAGATAGGGAGTGTAAAATTCAAGCAGAACGCGGTCGAACACCGACAGTCCGATCAAAACCACCAGAGGCGACAAATCCAGCCCGCCAAAATCAGGTAATATCTTGCGGATCGGTCGATAGATTGGTGCCGTCATCTTTTCGAGCACCTCCCAAACCTGCCGCACAAAATCATTATGGGTGTTGATAACGTTGAACGCGATCAGCCAGGAAAGGATCGCCTGCACAACGATGATCCACCACACGACATCAAGCAGCATTCTCAGGATATCAACAACCAGATTCATCTTTGCGCCCTTCGAGTAAGAATATATGTGTCTTAGCTATATAAAACAGCACAATCAACGGTGGACCAGCGTCCCCGCCCCGCCGCGGGTAAAAATTTCGAGCAGCATTGCGTGCGGCACCCGCCCGTCGAGGATGACCGCGCCCTCCACCCCGCCGTTCACCGCCGTGATGCACGTTTCCAGTTTCGGGATCATCCCACCTGAAATGATGCCTTCGGCGCGCAATCCGTCGATCTTTGCTGGATCAAGATCGGTCAGAAGATTGCCCTCTTTATCCAGAACCCCGGCAACATCCGTCAGCAGAAACAGCCGCGCCGCGCCAACCGCCGCCGCAATCGCACCCGCCATTGTATCGGCGTTGATATTATAGGTGTGGCCATCCTTCCCGACGCCAATCGGCGCGATAACCGGGATCATCCCGGCCGCCGAAATTGTATCGAGGATCGTCCGGTCGACCAGCTTTGGTTCTCCAACAAAGCCTAGATCAACGACACGCTCTATATTGCTATCGGGATCACGGGTCGTGCGGCTGACTTTTTCCGCCGTCACAAAGCCGCCATCTTTGCCAGAAATACCAACCGCCTTGCCGCCAGCCGCCGCAATCCACCCGACTAATTCCTTGTTGATTGCGCCTGACAACACCATTTCGGCTACCTTGGCGGTCTCCGCATCGGTCACGCGCAGGCCATCGACAAACGATGTTTCGACGCCCAATTTCTTGAGCATCGCCCCGATTTGTGGCCCGCCACCGTGGACAACTACCGGGTTGATCCCGACCGCTTTAAGCAGGACGACATCTTCGGCAAAATCGCGTGCGGCCTCTGGATCGCCCATCGCATGGCCACCGTATTTCACAACGAAAGTCTGGCCCGCATACCGCTGCAAATAGGGCAAAGCCTCCGTGAGGGTTTCCGCTTTGTCGAGCAGCGACTGATCGGGCGCGTGACGCGTCATGCTGAACCACCTTCACTATCCAGTTTATTGCCCAGCGACACCATTACCTGAATGATCACCGGCACCAGCACAATCGACAGCACAATTTTTGCCAGCATCTGTCCCATCATCAATTGCGCAATCGGGAACACGCCGTAAAATGCAATCGTCACAAACAGCACAGTATCCACAATTTGTGACAGCACGGCCGCAATTGCGCCGCGTACAGGGACAAAGCGGCCGATGCCTGATTTCAACCGGTCAAAGACATAGACGTTGAGTGTCTGTGAAATCCCGTAGGATACGATGCCAGCTGCCATCAACCGCCAGCTTTGCCCCATCACAATATTGAAACTGTCCAACCGGGCGGGATCCATTTCAGGGGAAGCCGGGATCAGCAAAACCAGAAACGTCAACAGGATCGACGCGACAAGCGGGATGAAACCATAGCGGACCAACCCGTTAGCAACCTCCTTGCCGTGAAGTGCCGCAACCGCGCTCGACGTGATCACCAGCATGAGGAAGGGAAAAATCCCGGCCTCAACAGCCAGCGGGCCAAGCGCCACCTGTTTATTCCCCAAAACACCTGCGATGCAGACCATCCCGCCGTAAAAAATCGAAAAAATAAACAATGAACGGGGAATGCCCCCGGATTGTGCCGCCATGGCCGCGCCCCTTCGTCGGTTTTTGTTGCTCGGTTGGTAAGGATGATGATCGCCAGACGCAATGATAATTGGCCACCAAGGTCACACGCTCAAACGCAGTCACCACGATCCGTCTAATGCCGCGCTTTTACACATCTTGATTTCATGCAAAGGGGCAGCAGGTTCCATTCATGAATAGAAAGATGGTGTGGGGGTGACAAAAAAGCAGGTTCGTCGTGCTGCCATTGTCGAACGGCTTGCCGATCATATCCTGTTGCATGGGCTTTCGGCTTCAAATCTTCGGTCTCTGGCCAAGGCTGCCCGCACCAGTGATCGAATGCTCCTCTATTATTTCAAGGACAAGGCAGACATTGTGGCCGCGACGCTTGCGTGTGTGTCATCCCGATTGGTGCAGGTGATGAATGAAAAGGCTGCTGCGACACCCCGTCCACTTGGCCAGTTGCGCACAGAATTAGCAGCGATCCTGTTGGATGATGCGCTTTGGCCCTCTATGCGGTTATGGCTGGAACTGGCCAGCCTGTCCGCGCACGGCGACACCATGTTTCGCACCATTAGCGAACAGATCGCCCGAGGATTTCTGGCATGGGGCGCGGCCCAGCTTGACAGCCCAACGGCAGAGCAGCGCGCAAGCGATGCCGCAGAATTGCTGGTCACGATCGAAGGTCTGGTCTTGTTGAAAAGTGTTGGGCTGAATGATGTGTGCGAACAAGCGTTACGGCGGCAATGATCAGGCTGGCTTGCCCATCAGTAAGCCTAGAACAAGCCCGACACCTGCGCCCCATAATATGACGGCCGCACCCGCCAAATGCAAAGCCGGATCGGGCCCGTAAAGCGTTGGAAACCAGGCAAAGGCAATCCCATCCAGCAGCAAGGCCGGTGCCGTGACAATCGTTATGCCTAATGCTGTCTGCTGACGGTGGAGCCTCGCTAGGCTTCGCGCGACAAGCACTGCGGGTATCGTGCCGGGTACTACGAGAGCATAAGTGAGCAGTCTTGCCGCACCGTCCAGTGCACCAAACGGTGCGATCAGGCGGACCAGCATGGCAGCGCCAAACCAGAGTAAAATTCCAAACACCGCCAATATGAAGATTTGCCTTAGCGACAGTGAACCTGCGTGTCGCACGACATCCGAAATGTCTTGTTGGTTTGTCATGTGATCCCCTCAGCCAGTGCCTAGGCCACTTTTTACTGAAATGTAGCATTCATTACAATAATTATTTTGGCGCATGCGGATTATCGCCTTGACGATAGAACATTTACGGAACATATAAAAAGAACAAAAGGAGATTACATATGCAAATCCTCGCAATCATGTTCTTTTTCTCGGTTCTTGTGCTGGCAATTGGCTCGATGCGGGCGCTGTTGATTGAACACAGCGACAAGATTGGCCACGCGCTTGCTGGGGATCGCCGGTTTGCTGGTTATCAAACCACGGGCGTTATTCTCCCGTTCAGGCAGGCCGTGGGTCCGGTGTCGCATCAGGGTCTGCGCGCTGCTGCTTGACCTTGGCATAGCTGCGAACGCTCAGCGGGATCATCGCGGCATAAATGACGGCAATGGCCACCAGCGTAATCCATGGGTCAGAAAACAGTGATGCACCCAGCAGCGCGAACAGCAATATGGCCTCCAGCCGGATATGGCTGCGCAACCGGATTGAACCCCAGCTATAGGTTGCGACGTTGGAAATCATCAGCAAACCGACAAGGCCAATCCACGGCGCGACGACGATTGGCGCGCGGAACCATTCATTTTCAGTGATCAGCCAAAGATAAAGCGGCGTGAACGCAAGCCCCGCCCCCGCTGGCGCGGGAACACCTGTCAAAAAGCCCGCCGATTTATGCGGCTGATCCTCAACATCGATGGCCGCGTTGAAACGCGCCAGCCGCAACGCACAGCAAACGGCGTAGGCAAGTGCGCAAATCCAGCCAAATTGCGGAAAATGTTGCAATGACCAAAGGTAAATGATGATCGCTGGTGAGACGCCAAAGGCAATCACATCCGACAAGGAATCGAGTTCAGCCCCAAAACGGCTTTCCCCTTTCAAAAGGCGCGCGATTCGTCCGTCAATGCCGTCAAGCAACGCCGCCACCACAATCGCCCCGATGGCACGTTCCCAATCCCCGGCTTGCGGATCGGCCCCGGCCGCAGAAATTGCAAAACGGATGCCGGTAAGCCCAAAACAAAGCGCCAAAGCCGTCACGACATTGGGCGCAACCGCCCGCAGGCTGATGCCGCGTTTTTTTGGCAAACCGATCATTGCTGGATGCCACTCAGGCCCTGCTTGTCGCCAATGATCGCCAAAATTGTTTCGCCTGCCACACAGCGTTGGCCAAGCGCGACTTTGGGTGCAGTTCCTTTGGGCAAATAAACGTCAACGCGGCTGCCAAACCGGATCAAACCGACCCGCTGACCTGCCACGACCATGTCTCCGGGTTTCACAAACGGCATGATTCGCCGCGCGACCAGCCCGGCAATCTGAGTGAATCCGATCCGCAAACCATCATGGCGCTCAACCAATATGTGCTGACGCTCATTATCTTCGCTGGCCTTGTCGAGATCAGCATTCAAAAATTTTCCCGCAATATAGATGACGTTCTTGATCGTGCCGGTGATCGGTGTCCGGTTGATATGGACGTCAAACACGCTCATGAAAATCGACACGCGAACCATCTGAACATCACCAAGGCCGCCGTCGCCCGCCATTTCTTTTGGCGGTAACACCGTCTGGATCAGCGTGACCATTCCGTCGGCTGGCGCGACGATAAACTGATCGCCTTGGGGCACGGTGCGGACTGGATCACGAAAAAAGGCGGCCACCCAAACAGTCACGCCAACCATCAACCAGCCAAGTATGTCCCAGCCAAAAAGTGCGATAACACCGGTAATCCCGGCAGAGATCAGGGCAAATTTTCGCCCCTCAGGGTGGATTGCTGGCCATTGCCATTTCACACCCTCGACTGTCGCGACTGCATTTTCTTGTTTTTTCATAACGCCCCATTAGAGCCAAGTTCGCGCCGATACAATCAGACCTGTTGATTGCGGCGCAAAGCCCGCTTAGAGCCATAGGCCACACTCCATCCCCATGGAAAGAAAGCGCGCATGGCCAAGATCAAGGTAAAAACCCCCGTCGTCGAAATGGATGGCGATGAAATGACCCGCATTATCTGGAAATGGATCCGCGAAAGCTTGATCCTGCCCTATCTTGATATTGATCTGGATTATTATGACCTGAGCGTCGAAAATCGTGATGCAACCGATGACCGGGTTACCGTTGACGCCGCAAAAGCCACGCAAAAACATGGCGTTTCTGTCAAATGCGCAACGATTACACCTGATGAAGACCGGGTTATCGAATTCAACCTCAAACGGATGTGGAAATCACCGAACGGCACGATTCGCAACATTTTGGGTGGCGTCGTGTTCCGCGAACCGATTGTCATAAAGAACGTGCCGCGGCTTATACCGGGATGGACTGATCCGATTGTTGTTGGCCGCCACGCGTTTGGGGATCAATACCGGGCCACCGATTTCCGCGTGCCCGGCCCCGGCAGGCTCCGCCTTGTCTGGGAGGGTGATGACGGGCAGGTGATTGATGAAGAAGTGTTCAATTACCCGTCCTCGGGCGTCGCATTGGCAATGTATAACCTCGACGATTCGATCCGTGATTTTGCACGGGCCAGCATGAATTACGGTCTGGCGCGTGGATGGCCGGTATATTTATCGACCAAGAATACCATCTTGAAAGCATATGATGGCCGTTTCAAAGACCTGTTTCAGGAAGTTTTTGATAGTGAGTTCAAAGATAAATTTGCTGAAGCTAAGATCGTTTATGAACATCGCTTGATAGACGATATGGTCGCCTCCGCCCTTAAATGGTCTGGGAAATTTGTCTGGGCCTGCAAAAACTATGACGGCGATGTCCAATCCGATCAGGTTGCCCAGGGCTTTGGCTCACTTGGTCTCATGACGTCAGTTCTGATGACCCCGGACGGCAAAACCATCGAAGCCGAAGCCGCCCACGGCACGGTTACCCGCCATTTTCGCCAGCATCAGCAAGGCAAAGCAACATCGACCAACCCGATTGCGTCAATTTTTGCATGGACCGGCGGCCTTAAATATCGCGGAACGTTTGATGACACGCCCGATGTCACGCGATTCGCCGAGACATTGGAACGGGTCTGTATCAAAACTGTCGAGGACGGGGCCATGACCAAGGATCTCGCTATCCTGATCGGGCCAGACCAAGCATGGATGACCACCGAACAATTTTTCGAGGCCGTTCGCGCCAATCTGGAAACTGAAATGGCCAATTGGGTTTGATTGCCTAAGCGACCGGAGAGCGCACATGCTCGCGCCGGATGCCAAGGCCAATAATCCGGCCGGGAATGCGGCGCAGCAGCGGATAACGGTTGAGCAAGCGCACAGCAAAAGGCGGGCGACTAATCGTTGCTCCCGGCCTTAAAACGGCGCCGATGATACGGTCTTGGGCCAATTTCTGCCCGCGTTGAATGACCCGCGTTGGCCAGGATCGCCGCGCCTCGACCTTGGTGAGTAAATTATCAACATTCCGGCCATTGCATATGGGGCTGGCCAATATATTCGCCGCCGCAACGGCATCCTGAATTGCCAGATTGATGCCGATTCCACCCACCGGCGACATGGCGTGGGCCGCGTCACCGATTGCCAGTAGCCCCGGCTGATGCCACCGGTCCAGCCGGTCTAGCGCGACCGTAAGAAGGTGCATTTGGTCCACATCGATCAACACGCCTTCAAGCGAGCCCAGTTCAGGCACCGCCGCTTCAATCCTCTGCCGGATCGCGGCAATCCCCTGCGCTTTCAGCCGGTGCCCATCGCCCTTTGCGAAAATATAGGCGCATTGCCAGTAATCGGCGCGATCAATCATGACGATGAGTGTTCCCGGCGCGATGATCCCGCGCAGCGCGCCGCCGCCGTCAACTATTTTGGGTATCCTGAACCAGAAAACATCCATCGGCGCACCCAGGTTCGTGACTGGAAGTCCCCCTTTCGTGCGGACAATGGAATTGCGACCATCCGCCGCTATCACCAATCTGGCCGCATCAAACCGTCGGCCATCCTCGGCCACCACCCCGGTAATCCGCCCAGAATCGCGCACCAGCGCGGTGACGCCAACGTTCATTTCCAATTGGAACGACGGAAACGCGACACTTTCGTCCCGCAGAAAATCGAGAAAATCCCACTGCGGCATCATTGCGATAAAAGGTGCCGGGGTTTTCAGTTGTCGTATATCGGCGATGACGACTTCCTGTCCGCCAACCCGTCCCCGTGCTTCAAAAACCCGATTATGTGGTCGCATGAGGAACCGTTCCAGCATCCCCAGTTCGTGGAGGATTTCCATCGTTGAGGGGTGAACCGTATCGCCGCGAAAATCGCGCAAAAAGTCGCCGTGTTTTTCCAGCACAAGCGTCTTCACGCCCGCCCGTGCAAACAACAGGCCCGCCATCATTCCGGCTGGCCCGCCGCCAATGATGATCACATCATGGTCCATGGCATGACAAGTGCCACAAAGGCGGTCTAAAGGCTAGGGATGGCTTTGGATTTCGGATCAGATGGGTTTCGTGACGCGCTCGTCATCCTCGGCGCGGCGGGCATCGTCATCCCGGCCTTTGCCCGTTTCCGGATCACCCCGGTCATTGGCTTTCTGCTGGTCGGGGTGCTCGTCGGGCCGCACGGGCTTGGCGCGCTCACACCAAATTACCGCTGGCTAGATTGGGTGACCATTTCAAATGCCGAGGCTATTGGCCCGTTCGGCGAAATTGGGATCATCCTGCTGCTGTTTTCCATCGGGCTAGAACTATCGTTCAAACGACTTTGGTCGATGCGAACACGGGTCTTTGGCCTTGGCCCGGCCGAACTGATCGGCAGCGGCGCTTTGATCGCGCTGGCTTTGTGGGCTGCCGGGTGGACGCCGATTGCGGCAACCGGGCTGGGGATTGCGCTGGCACTCTCGTCGACTGCTCTTGTGATGCCGATTGCGGGAACCACATCCTCGGTTGGACGTCTCGCATTTCCGATGCTGCTGTTTGAAGATTTGGCAATTGTCCCGATCATTTTCATGCTGGGTGCCTTTGGCGTCGGCGGCGCGGGCGACATCGCAAGTCTCGCCACTGTGATGCTGGTCGGATTGTTGACCGTATTTGCCATGCTCGCGGTCGGCCGATTTGCACTGCCCCCGGTCTTTGCTCAGGCGGCGCGTACCAAAAGCCCTGAATTGTTCATGTCGGTTAGCCTGCTCATCGTTATCCTGGCAAGTTTTGCGACCGCTGCCGTCGGGCTTTCCCCGATTGTCGGCGCGCTAGTTGCCGGGCTGCTTATCGCCGAGACAGACTATCGCGCAGAGGTCGAAGCAACCATTGCCCCGTTCAAGGGGCTAGCGCTTGGTATTTTCCTGATCAGCATCGGCATGACCCTGAATATCGAAGCCATCCTGTCTGACTGGCAAGCTGTTGCCTTGGCCGTAGTGAGCGTGATCCTTATCAAATCCGGCGTAACCTTTGCGCTTCTACGCCTCGCAAAGGTGCGGCCAAGCGTTTCGGCCGAAGTGTCCGTGCTGATGTCGAGCCCGTCAGAATTAACCCTGATCGTGCTCACCGCGGCTTTGCAAGCGGGTCTTATTGCCGCCAATGACGCGGCATTCTGGCAGGTTGTGACGGCGATTGGCTTGATGATTACGCCCTTGCTTGCCCGTGTCGGCCATGATTTTGCGCGCCGGCTCGAATGGCGACAGGGCATCATGCGCCACGTTGAAGAGGATGATGAGGCGGCAAGTCGCACAATCATCATTGGCTACGGGCGGGTGGGCAGGATGGTCGCCGAAATGCTTGATGCCCATAACCAGCCGTGGGTTGCGCTTGAAAGCAATGTCGACACTGTCACACTGGGTCGGCGGGCTGGCGGTGATGTCCGCTTTGGGGATGCCAGCAAAATTGCCGTATTCGAGGCGTTAATGCCGCATGCCGCGCGTGCCGTCGTCCTGACGATGGATGATCCTGTCCATTCGGTTCATTTGATCGAACGACTGCGCAAACGCTTTCCTGATCTGACCATCGTTGCCCGCGCCCGCGATTCTGATCATGCAGCCGAACTCTATCAGGCCGGTGCAAGCGACGCGGTCCCAGAAACGCTGGAAAGTTCGCTGCAATTGTCAGAGGCTGTCCTCGTCGATCTCGGGGTGGCGATGGGCCCGGTTATCGCGTCGATCCACGAAAAGCGCGACGAATTGCGCTCTGCCATCAAATTGCGCGGCGCACTGGACAAAAAACCACGACTTAGATCGCTTCGATAGCAGCCTTTACAGCGGAAATCGCCTCAACCGCTCTAGCACCATCCGGGCCGCCGCCTTGTGCCATATCCGGCTTTCCGCCACCACCTTGACCACCAAGCACGTGAACCCCGGCCCGAACCAGATCAACCGCGTTGAACCGCACAGCAAGATCATCTGTGACGCCCACAAGAATGGATGCTCGTCCGTCATTGACGGTGACATAGGCCACAATCGCTGAGCCTAATTTTGCTTTTGCGTCATTCGCGATTGCGCGCAATTCCTTTGGATCCAGCCCGTCAAACGATTGCCCGAGAAACGTGATCCCGCCGACATCTTCGGGATCTGGCTGACCGTCTGCTCCGCCACCACCCAAAGCCAGCGCCTTTTTTGTTTCGGCCAGTTCTTTTTCAAGGCGACGCAGTGTCTCGGAAAGCGTCGCAACCCGCGCCGGCACATCTTCAGGGCTGATCCGTAATGCAGTGGCCACCTCTTTCAATCTATCTTCCCGATCGGTCAGCCACAGCCGCGCGGCCTCTCCCGTCATCGCTTCGACCCGGCGGATACCACTTGCCACCGCGCCTTCTGATATGATCTTGAACAAGGCGATATCGCCAAGTGCAGCAACATGGGTGCCGCCGCACAATTCCACGGAATAAGGTGGCCCAACCGGGTTTTGCCCCATCGAGAGGACCCGAACTTCTTCGCCGTATTTTTCGCCAAATAATGCCAATGCCCCCGCCGCCACCGCATCATCGGGGGTCATCAAGCGGGTTGTTACCGACTGATTGCCGCGTATTTCCGCGTTAACCGATGCTTCAACGTCCGCAATATCTGCATTTGACAGCGCCAAATTGTGCGAAAAATCGAACCGCAAGCGATCCGGCGCAACCAGACTGCCCTTTTGCGTCACATGCCCACCCAAGCGGGTGCGCAGCGCCGCGTGCAGCAGATGGGTTGCGCTGTGATTGGCACGAATACGGTCCCTACGCGCCGCATCAACCGCCAGATGGACCGTCTGGCCGACCCTGATGTTCCCAGACTTCAAAACAATATGGTGCACATGAAGGCGGCCAAGTGGTTTTGATGTATCCTCAACAATACCGCCTAACCCATTATCATCACTGATAAAACCGACATCACCCATCTGACCACCGCTTTCACCGTAGAAAGGTGTTTGATTAGTGAGCATCAATATCGTGTCGCCCGCGCCCGCCGTTTCGATCCGGATACCGTCCTTGATGATTGCGACAACCTGCCCGTCGCCTTGATCGCTTGTATAGCCAGTGAATTCTGTGCCGCCCAACGCATCAGCGATATCGAACCAGATTTCGCTCGATGCCTGCTGCCCCGATCCTTTCCACGCCGCGCGCGCCATGGCCTTTTGCTTTGCCATCCCGGCATCAAAACCCGCCCGGTCAACGGAAATGCCGTTCGCCCGCAACGCATCCTCGGTCAAATCATATGGAAATCCATATGTGTCATAGAGTTTGAAGGCAGTTGCCCCGTCAAGCGTGTCGCCCGCCGCCATCGCGCCGGTGGCTTCATCAAGCAGTTTTAATCCCTTGTCGAGTGTTTGACGAAACCGTGTTTCCTCTTGCTGGAGCGTGGCTTCGATCAACGGCTGCGCGCGGACCAACTCTGGGTAGGCCGCGCCCATTTCGGCGACCAACGATGACACCAGACGGTGCATCAACGGGTCTTTCGCACCGAGCAAATGGGCATGGCGCATCGCCCGGCGCATGATTCGGCGCAGAACATAGCCCCTGCCCTCGTTCGACGGCAAAACACCGTCCGCAACCAGAAAGCCTGATGTGCGCAGATGGTCGGCGATCACCCGGTGGGATGCCTTCATCGGGCCTGTCGTATCGTTCCGGGTCAAATCACCGGAGACGCTAATCAGCGCCTTAAACGTGTCGGTATCGTAATTGTCATGGACCCCCTGCATGACAGCCGCGATACGTTCAAGCCCCATGCCCGTGTCGATACTGGGCTTTGGCAATACCAAACGTGTTCCATCCGCCAACTGATCAAATTGCATGAAGACCAGATTCCAGATTTCGACAAAACGGTCCCCGTCCTCATCGGGGGACCCCGGCGGGCCGCCTGCTATATGGGCCCCGTGATCATAAAATATCTCGCTGCACGGCCCGCACGGCCCGGTGTCCCCCATTGACCAGAAATTATCCGACGTCGGGATGCGGATGATCCGGTTTTCGGGAAGCCCGGCAATTTTGCGCCACAGGTCAAAGGCCTCATCATCAGTGTGATAGACGGTCACCGTCAAACGGTCGGGATCAAGTCCCCATTCCTTGGTGATCAACGTCCAGGCATGGTGGATCGCCTGTTCTTTGAAATAGTCACCAAATGAAAAATTACCAAGCATTTCAAAGAATGTGTGATGCCGCGCTGTATAGCCAACATTGTCGAGATCGTTATGCTTGCCGCCCGCCCGCACACATTTCTGGCTAGATGTTGCTGTTGTATAGTCGCGATTTTCGAGGCCGGTAAAAACATTTTTGAACGGCACCATCCCGGCATTTACGAACATCAAGGTCGGGTCATTGTGCGGCACCAGCGGTGCTGAAGCCACGCGCTCATGCCCGGCCTGCGCAAAATAATCGAGAAATGATCGGCGGATATCGTTCGTGGATGTCATAATGAACCGGGCTTAGGCGAGGCGTTCTTGCCAGACAAGTAGGGCGGGTGAAGTCATGGCAATACAGGGTCGCTGCGGGTGTTTTGGTGCCAAAAAAACGACAGCACCAAAAGGCCCGACGCGGGGGCGACGGGCCTTCTCGTTGCGTGAAACGAAAGCGATTCTAAAAATCGTCGTCCGCTTCGGGTCCTGTCATCATCACTTCGGCGACCGCTTCGGTCTTGCCGCGAATGGCCGCTTCCAATTTGGCAGCCATGTCGGGATTCTCTTTAAGAAACAGCTTTGAATTTTCGCGCCCCTGCCCGATCCGCACCGAATCGTAACTGAACCACGCCCCGGATTTCTCGACAATCCCGGCCTTGACCCCAAGGTCGAGAATTTCCCCGGTCTTCGAAATACCTTCGCCGTACATAATGTCGAATTCGACCTGTTTGAACGGCGGCGCGACCTTGTTCTTGACAACTTTCACCCGGGTGGTGTTGCCGACGATATCGTCACGATCCTTGATTTGCCCGGTCCGGCGGATATCGAGCCGCACCGACGCATAAAATTTGAGCGCATTGCCCCCGGTCGTGGTTTCAGGAGAACCGTACATCACGCCAATTTTCATGCGGATCTGGTTGATGAAAATGACGGTACAGTTGGACCGGCTGATTGATCCGGTGATTTTCCGCAGCGCCTGCGACATCAAACGCGCCTGCAACCCAACATGGCTGTCACCCATTTCGCCTTCAATTTCGGCGCGCGGAACAAGGGCGGCAACCGAATCGATAACAAGCACGTCAACCGCGTTTGAACGAACCAACGTGTCGCAAATCTCCAGCGCCTGTTCGCCAGTATCGGGCTGTGACACGATCAGATTATCAATATCGACCCCCAGTTTCTTGGCATAACCGGGATCAAGCGCATGTTCGGCGTCGATAAATGCGGCCGTGCCGCCTATTTTTTGGGCTTCGGCAATGGCATGCAACGCAAGCGTGGTTTTGCCCGAACTTTCTGGCCCGAAAATCTCAATCACCCGCCCCTTGGGCAGGCCACCAATGCCAAGCGCAATATCAAGCCCGAGCGATCCTGTTGAAACAGCCGCAATCTCAATCGCCTCACGGCTGCCCAGTTTCATCGCAGAGCCTTTGCCAAAGGCGCGATCAATCTGCGCGAGCGCAGCCTCAAGTGCTTTTTCTCTGTCCATATTTCCTGCTGCTGACCGTCCGGAATCGATGACTTTTAATTGCGCTGCCATTGCCTGTTCCTCTCGTAGCTATCCTGCGCACTTCGTCAACGCGCTAGACACTATGTATGTCCTTTGTTCCAAAAGAACAAGAGCGGAACGAAAATTTATTTTGCCGCTGTTCCGCGCGGCATTGCGGCCCGCACGGATTCGGCAAGTTGCTGAACAGAAAAGGGTTTTGGGATGAACCCGACGTCCTGGATGCTCAGCGATTTGCGTAATTGTTCTTCGGCATAGCCAGACATGAACAGAATCGGCAGCGTCGGGAATTTTTCACGCGCATGTTTAACCAACGTCGGCCCATCCATAACCGGCATGACGACGTCGGATACAAGCAAGTCTATGTCCGTCCGGCTGTTCAATATCTCAAGCGCCTCTTCGCCGTGGATCGCGGTCAGCACATTATACCCATGCCGGGTCAACGCCCGCTCTGCCACGGCGCGGACCATGTCTTCATCTTCGACCAGCAGGATCGTTCCACTGCCCCAAAGGTCACCGGGCTTTTCCTTCACCACCACGTCTTCGACGATCTTCCCATCGCTCTGATGAACCGGAAGATAAATGACAAAGCTGGTCCCCTGCCCCAATTTGGAATCGGCAAAGATAAATCCGCCGGACTGTTTGACGATGCCGTAAACCGTCGAAAGTCCAAGCCCGGTGCCGCGCCCGACCTCTTTGGTGGTAAAGAACGGCTCGAATATCTTTGGCAATGTTTCAGGCGGGATTCCCGATCCCGTGTCCGACATGCTGAGCGCGGTATAATCAGCAACCGGCAGAATATCACTGCCCAGCTTTTTCACCTCATCGGCGGTGACCGTATAGGTCTGGATGGTCAATGTCCCGCCGCGCGGCATCGCATCGCGCGCATTGACGGCAAGGTTGACAATAACCTGTTCCAACTGCCCGGGGTCGGCCCGCACGGCACCCAGATTGCGGCCATGCTTCACGTCAAGCGCAACGGTCTCGCCCATCAACCGTTTCAACAGATTCGATATTTCGGACACCACATCGGGCAATTGCAAAATTTGCGGCCGCAACGTCTGTTGCCGCGAAAAGGCCAGAAGTTGGCGGGTCAGGCCTGCCGCCCGGTTCGAATTATTCTTGATCTGCTGAATGTCATCATAATCGCTGTCTCCCGGCGTATGGCGCATCATCATCAGGTCGCAATGCCCGATGATCGCGGTCAAGATATTGTTGAAATCATGCGCCACCCCGCCCGCCAATTGCCCAACAGCCTGCATCTTGGTTGCCTGCGCCACTTGTTTCTTCAGTTTGGATTCCTCGCTTGAATCCCTGATCGAGAGCAGCACTGCCGCGTCGCCCAGTCCGCGGGCACCGGCTATGGTGAGTGCGACCGGCTCATCAGGCTGCCCAACAAGCCGTATGGCTATATCGCCCGTCATTGCTTGCCCAAGGGCGAAACGGCGGACTGCATCGGCCACCGCGGCTTTGTCTTCCTTGACGACAAGATCGCCGGGATAGACGGGCCTAGCCCCCGGGGCGACATCAACCGCACGGCAAAACGCATCGTTCAAAAAGAGGAAACGTCCGTCGCGGTCGGCAAGCGCAAGGCCGAGCGGCAATTTGGCCAATAAGGCCTGAACACTTGCTGTTACGCCTGCCCCAGCACCCGCTTTTTCACCGTCCTCGTCCAGCAACAGCACCAGGGCCGGTGACCCTGGGTCATCAGCATAGACAGGAATCTGCAACAGCCGCAGCGGAACGCCGGCCCGGCCCTCATGCGCAAATCGCACAGTCCCGCCGCTGTCGACATCAAGCAACGTGACGAAATCCCGCCCTTCGACTGGCGAATTCGGCGATCCCATCGCGCGGATCACGAAAACCGGGCTGGCAGTCAACACCCGTCCTTCAGCACTAAGAAGGACCGCCATCATTCCGGCCTCGCCGATCCGGGTTCCGGCGGAACCCTCGATCAGCCTGCGGGCTTCACCAGCAAGATCAACCTGCACAGACATTCTGAAACGCCACACAAGATGATTTTCGCTCCGGCCAGCCCGAATGACCTCGGCATTGAACGTCATTGAATCCCGTTTCAATGATTTTGCTTCGCTGCGACCATCCTTCCACGCATTTTTTCCAGCAAGGGTCAGCGCGGTGACAAATTTCCCTTCGACGGGGAGAGCGGGCGGCGCCACCGGGCCCTTGAACCAGCTTTCATGTAATGGATTGGCGCAAACCAATCGCCCGGCCCGGTCGGTCACCGCGATCGCAACATCATCATTGTCGGCAGCATCACGAACCAACGCCCAATCAAAATCCAGCTTGGCAGACGCAACCGGTGGATATAGTTTTCTCGCGTAAAACAGCAAAGCAGTCAGCGTCAGCGCGGTGCCAGCAAAACCGACTGCAATCGCGACACTTTGGGCAACCCAGAAAATCAGCCCAGCCGAAACCAGCGCCGTCGCGCACACCAGCACAGCCAACCCGCGCTCACTGAACAACGACAGACGCGACGACCGGGAAACGGACTTACCGGAAAAAAAGGCGGGCAGAGGATCGATCACAATGGATCGCTTCTCTGCCCGTTCGGTGCTTCCATCGTCAAGCAACCATTCGCTTACCAGATACGAACCCGGCCTTCCGCATTCAAATACATGGCGTCACCAGGTTTTGCTCCAAATGCAGCATACCAAGCGTCCAGATTGCGCGCGACCCACACCCGTTCTTTCGACGGGCTGTGCGGGTCAGTGGTAATCCGCTGGGCAAGATTGGCGTCGCGGTAATTGCGGCGCCATACCTGCGCCCAACCGAGGAAGAACCGCTGATCGCCCGTTGTGCCGTTGATGACCGGCGCCTCCTTGCCGTTCAGCGACGCTTTGTACGCATCATAGGCCATTGTCAGCCCGGCCAAGTCGCCGATATTTTCGCCAAGGGTGAATTCCCCGTTCAATTTTTGCCCCGGCAATGGTTCATACGCATCATATTGTGCAATCAGCCGCTTTGATGCTGCTTCAAACGCTTTGACATCAGCCGGGGTCCACCATTCGGCAAGCCGTCCGTTTTCATCATATTTGGACCCCTGATCATCAAAATGATGGCTGATTTCATGCCCGATCACCGCGCCAATGCCGCCGTAATTCATGGCCGGATCGGCAAGCGGATCGAAAAACGGGGGTTGCAGGATCGCTGCGGGGAAAACGATCTCGTTCATCCCGAAATTGGCATAGGCGTTGATCGTCATCGGGGTCATGCCCCATTCCCAACGGTAAATAGGCTGACCGAGTTTGCCGATGCCATATTCATGGTTGAACTGGTTCACGCGCACTGCGTTCCCGAACAGGTCATCGGCTTTTACGTCGAGGGCCGAATAATCGCGCCAGCGGTCCGGATAGCCGATCTTGGTCGTGAAATTAGTCAATTTCTTGCGTGCTTTGACTTTCGTGTCAGGCGACATCCAGGCGAGATCATCGATCCGCCGCCCCATTGCGCCAAGGATATTTTTCACCAGCACATCTGCCGCAGCTTTTGTTTCTTGCGGAAAATATTTTTCGACATAGGTCTTGCCAAGTTCTTCGCCCATCGACACTTCGGTAAAGTTTACGCTCCTTTTCCAGCGCGGCTCCATTTGCGGCGTGCCAGACAGGGTGGTGCCGTAAAACGAGAAACTCTCTCTTGCGATGTCATCGGACAGGACATTGGCATAGCCATCAAGGCTGCGGACCAGCAACCCGTCCTTGAGCACACCAAGATTTGCAGAACCTACGATCTTCGCAATCCCTTTGAACGCGCTTGGTTGTGCGTAAAGCAGGTCGGTCGTGCTGACCCCAAGTCCCCTGATAAAGGTTGAAAAATCAAACCCCCGAGCGGATTTTTGCAGGGCAACGATGGTCGTTTTATTATAGGTTTTCGTCGCATCCGAACTGTCGATCTTGTTCCAGTGGGCCTGAGCAATCTTTTTCTCATGATTGAACAAAGCTTGAGCGCGGGCCTGCGCCTGTGGCTCTCCAGCAAGGGTCAGGACATTGGCCAGATGCTTGATATAGGCCGCGCGAATCTTTGCGAACCGTTCGTTTTCAACCAGATAATAATCACGCTCAGGCATTCCGATCCCGGCTTGAAACATATTCAATATGTAATTTTCTGGATTCTTGTCATCCTGACCGACAAAACCCGCAAACGCGGTCCCGATTCCCATCCGGTCTGCTTCTGCGCTCAGTGCGGCATAACCGGATTTCGATTTTAGCGCCCTGATCTTGTTCAGCCACGGCGTGATTGGGGCTAGCCCTTTTGCATTGACCGCCGTTTCATCAAGATAGCTTG
Source organism: Sphingomonadales bacterium (assembly GCA_031409315.1). Taxonomy (GTDB): domain Bacteria; phylum Pseudomonadota; class Alphaproteobacteria; order Sphingomonadales; family Sphingomonadaceae; genus Aquisediminimonas. The sequence continues at coordinate 19,782 of JANNWX010000301.1, forward strand.
CATAAGCCCGGCCAACTTTGCTGCCCGGATCATTTTTGGCCTCATCCAGAATTTCGCGGGTCCGGCGTTTCGACAAATCATCAAGCGCGGTGAACATGCCGTAATTCGATTTGTCCGCTGGGATTTCGGTATTCTTGACCCAAACGCCATTCGCATAAGCGTAAAAATCGGCGCCGGGTGCAACAGCGCGGTCCATGCCTGCTTCGTCAAAGCCATAATCGCCGATTTGCGCTCTGGGCGCTGGCAAAGCCGGCGCCACGATGATCGGCTCGGATTCGGGCACGACAACCGGTGCCACGGCAACATCGGCACGCGCGCAGGCGAAAAGCCCAGTCGTCGCCATCAACAGAATGATTGTTTTGTTCATGTCATGCATCCCTAAAAATCAAGGGTGCAGCATTAGCTACAGCGTAGCTGGCGTCAATTCCGGCATCAAATCGCCAGTTTGCGCTGTTCGGCGCGCGCGCGCCATTTGCGGACAAGCCACCACCGCCATCCAAACGACGCAAATACATAGCCCACAGCCGCAGACACGACAGCGATGATAGCGAGCCCAAGCAGCATCGCGGGTGCCGCTTCTGACAAAAGCCAGCCGGACCATTCGACCAAGGATGCGTGGTTATCGATCAACGCGCGAAATTTGGTCACATCGGCCCCCAGATGAAGGATCGAATTCCCAACATAAATGGATGCCGCAAGAATGAACGGTGTGGTCGCGGGCATCGACAGAAATGTCATTGCAGCGGCAATCGGGATATTGGCCCTTACCGGCAATGCGAGTATGGCTGCACCGACAATCTGCACGCCCGGGATGAGCAGAAAAATCCCAACCAGCAAGCCAAGCGCCACCCCGCGCGGCACCGATCTGCGCGTGAACCGCCACAATGCCGGCACAAAAATCCGCTTCGCAAACGGCCGCAGAAAACGGCTGCGTTCAAAACTGTCACGGGTCGGGGCCTGTGCGCGTATCCAGCGGCCAAATTTGCTCACCCGCGATCCTTTAATAACCGCGATGCTTCACGCTTCCAGTCTTTTTCTTTTTCGTGCGCGCGTTTGTCCGGCGCGTTGCGGCCCTTGGCCAAGGCCAGTTCCACTTTCGCTCGTCCCCGATCATTAAAATAGATCGCCAGTGGCACCAACGTCATGCCCTGCCTTGCAACTGCGCCCTGCATTTTGTTTATTTCACGCTGGTTGAGGAGCAATTTACGGGGGCGCTTCGGTTCATGATTGAATCTGTTGCCGTGACTGAATTCGGGGATATTGCTGTTGATTAGCCAGACCTGCTCATTCTTCACTTCGGCGTAGCTTTCGGCGATTGATCCTTCGCCAAAGCGCAATGATTTAACTTCGGTTCCAGTCAGCATGATGCCCGCTTCATATACCGTATCTATTGCGTAATCGTAACGCGCCCTTCGGTTTTCAGCGACGGTTTTTACTTTTTCTGACGATGTTCTGGGTCGTGCCATCAAACAACGCCAGCATGCGCCAAAGCCGCATCAACCAGCACACGCGACGGGGCACTTGGTGGCGTCATTGGCAAGCGCAATTCTGCCGGAAACCCAGGCAAGACCTTCCCCAAAGCATATTTCGTCGGTCCCGGCGACGCATCCGAAAAAAGCGAGAGGTGAAGCGGGTGCAGGCGATCATTCAGACTAAGGGCCAAGACAAAATCATTGGCCGCACAGGCATTTTGAAAATCCGCACACAGGCGCGGCGCAACATTTGCCGTCACAGAAATACAACCAACCCCGCCCGAGGCATTAAACGCCAAGGCCATGTCATCATTGCCAGACAATTGGCAGAAATCAGTGCCGCAGGTCAGGCGGTGGGATCCAACCCGCGCCAGATTTCCGCTCGCATCCTTAATGCCGACAATCGATGGAATCCCCGCCAGCCGTGCAAGAGTTTCTGGCAAAATGTCGGTCACCGTGCGGGCAGGCACATTATAAACAATGATCGGCAGGTCGGACCGCTCGGCCAAAAAGGCAAAATGCGCGAAGATGCCATCTTGGTTCGGCCGGTTATAATAGGGCGCGACAACCAAAGCCGCATCCGCCCCGACACTTTTTGCAAAAGCCATGTGGCGCGCGGCGGTCGCAGTGTCATTTGAACCACATCCAGCAATGACAGGAACCCTGCCTGCCGCCTGTTCGACACAGATTTCAATCACACGGTAATGCTCGTCATAGGAAAGCGTCGCACTTTCCCCCGTCGTCCCGCAAGGGACCAATGCGCTCGACCCTTCGTCGATTTGCCAGTCGACCAGACGACGAAATGCCGTCTCGTCAATCAATCCGTCCCGAAAAGGAGTCACTAGAGCCGGAATGGAGCCTGAAAACATGGATAATGCCCTTCACGTTGCAATCCCATCGTGATTATATGCATTTCACGACGTGCGCATTCGTTGTTCACGCGCAAATAAGGTTGGGACACCCATTATGTCCAGCATGATGTCTTATCATGCCAAGAAGTTGGTTTTTATTGCGGGTTGCGTTTGCGCTGCTTCGGTTGCCGTTAGCGCCGCCCTTCCTGTTTCTGCGCCACTTGCGCCCCAGACACAGGAATCACCTCCCGCGCCCCGACCGGCGCTCAGCGCCGAGCAAAGCCAGACAGCATCTGCGATTGCACAGTGGAATGTGTTGCGTCGATCCGGGGATCAGCCATTTTCGATCTATGCAAATTTCCTGACGGCCAACCGAGGCTGGCCCGGAGAATTGACGTTACGACGCAATGCGGAACGCGCGCTTGAAATCAATGCGCAGCCACCAGCGGCGGTGATCGCCTATTTTCGCAAACTTGCGCCGCTTTCAGCCACATCATGGTTCCATTTTGCCGACGCCCTGAAATCGAGCGGACAAAGCGATGAGGCTAGCATCGCCGCACGCAAAGCTTGGACGACGGGGGCCTTGAGTTTCGACAATGAATCCCGACTGTTCAGCAAATTTGGCAGTTCATTGCGCGCCGACGATCATGATCGACGAATGGACATGCTCTTGTGGTCCCGCAGCACAGCATCTGCCAGTCGCCAGCTTTCCTTGGTCAGCGCCGAAAACCACCCGCTTTTTTCCGCGCGACTGGCATTGCTATCCCAGGCTGGCGACTCCCCTGCTGAAATAGCTTCGGTTGGCGAATCGCCGAAAAGTGACCCCGGATTTCTGTTTGATTATATTTTCTGGCTCCGGAAAACGGGGCAAAACGATGTTGCATCGGCCTTGCTTGCCGAATCCAAACCAAAATCAGACGTGCCTTGGTCACCCGAATCATGGCTTGAATTGCGTTTGTCGTTTGCACGCGCAGCCAGCAGCAAGAGCGATTGGCGCACGGCTTATGAGATCGCGCGCCAAGCCGACGATGCCTACGCCCCCGGCACGCTTGTCCGAGATCGGTCGTTTGGTGAACGCG
>JANNWX010000302.1:0-14448 GCA_031409315.1 Sphingomonadales bacterium
TGCGGTCTTCAGGAATTTTTTGTGCAAATTTCTATCCCGATGTTTCTTTCGATCACCCGAGTGTTTCCGTTGCTGTCCAGAAAAGCTATGACCTAGTCGTCACCACTAAAGTGTTTCATCTGCCGTATCTGACAGACCTGATTGGCGCTGATGCCGTTGCCTATGTGCCGCACGGTTTCGATGCTGATGCGCACCGCCCAAGGGAGGCGCATGTTTGTGACGACATGTTTGATTATGACCTAGCCTTTGTGGGCAACCATTCTGCGTATAAGGAACATGTTCTGGCACCAATATTTGCCGCGAACACACAGCGAAAGATTTTGCTGGCCGGGTCCAGATGGCGAGACTTCATGGACAAAGATGGTGGCGAAAATATCAATTATGTCGGGCCGATTGTGGGAGACCTTTATGCGCGGGTCATAGAGCGAAGCCGGATCAATATTGCCATTCATCACGGTCCGGCCGGCCATGAGGGGTGGGCAGATTCGGTATCAACGCGGTCGTTTGAAATTCCGGCATGCCGTGGTTTCATGTTGCATATCGACAACCCGGGAATCAGGGCATTTTATGAGCCAAGCATGGAATTTGAACCCTTTTCAAGTGCGTCACAAGCGATCAATAAAATAGACTATTATATGGAACATCCTGACGTGCGCATGGCGATTGCGCAAAGGGGATATGACCGGTGCGTTCCTGCCTATAGCCTTGACGCACGCGCCTTGGAAATCATGACCCTTATCGAACGGCACTTATCGAGAGAAAAGTGATCGAACCAAATTCAATGCCGACCGTCGCCTTGTCGATTCAAGGCCAAGTATCCAGGTGCAGCAACAAAAAATCACGGCAGCGGTGAATGCGCCCGCGCCAAACCCGGCGATGGAACCTTCGCCACCACCCCAGGTTGCCAAGCGCGCGCCAGAATAGGTGACCATGCCGACAAAGAGGCTGCGACCCAAGAGATCAAGGTGAAGTGAGACTCCAGCCGACGGCACGACCTTTGCCAATGCAGATGTCAGTGGTAAGCCCAATCCGACGACTTCTCCGACCGCGAGAGCAATCATCATCCGAAGCGCGGTGTCGGTGACCGGAAGGAATAGGAACAGGGGAATTGTCAAGCAAACCTGGGCAATGCGACCGTAAAGCAGAGGCATTGGCATGTTGGCACAAACCAGAATCTGAAGCGCCATTGATAGGGTTGGCAAGGCCAATGGCGCGCAGATTGCAAGCCAGAATAATGTGACATCATACAGTTGGGGATTCCCAGTCCAGAGAGCGAAAAGAGGATGCGCCAATGCCAATAATCCGCCTGCGGCGCCGGCCATCTGGACAGCGAGCAATCGGGTTGATTCACGGTATACTTTGGCGAGTCCGGCTTCGTCGCGGGTCGCAATTCTGCGTGCGGCCTCCAGCCCAAATACATTTGCAAAAAGCTGCAATATGGCCCTGACAAAATTTGCGAGTGTGCGCATCAATGCAAATTGTGCGATGGCGAACGCGCTGGTTTTCATAGCGCCAAGAACGAAAATTGGCGCAAAGGTGATCAGGGTCGCAACAACGCTCTGCACCCAATATAGAAATGACGTTGAAATTGCCGAACGTTGCTCTTCTTTGTCCGGAATTTCCCATTTGTATCGATAGGCAGGAAACAGTCTGCCGGTATCCCAGATCGGCAACAGGACCGAGAATACAACCATTGCTGCAAAGTAGGTCAATGAGACGACCAAAAGGCCACCGCCCATTATCACGGCCAAAAAAACTGCACATAGTCTCAACAAGTCACCCAGCGAAAAAATCATCGTCTGGCGAAAAAACTGCTGGTGCGCGCGATAGACGCTATATTGCGTTGCGATCGATTGTCGCACACCTGTCGCTGCTGCCAAGGCGATGATTGACCATAATAAAGTTGACCGTTCATCAACCCCGCCGACGGTTTCGCCAAACCCCAAATATAATGAAGTAACAGCGACAACCCCGAAAACGCTTGCGCAAGACAGCGCAAAATTTCCCGCGCGCAAGATATGTGGCCCGCGTGCGCCATGTTCCTGCTCAACAGCAAAGAATAATCTGTTTCCGAAATAGAGAATCATGCCAAAATCAAAAATTGTGATCATTCCGGCAACAGATAGTGCAACCGTCCACGCCGCGAACAAATCGACACCCCACAAGCGAACAAGAATTCCTGTAAGGACAAGGCGATCAAAAATGGTTACTCCAAAGGCGAATATCTGTGAAATATATTCACGACCAATCCGGGCAATAACCAAATTATATATCCAATAAATAGAATGTAGTTGAATTTAATCGTCTGCTATAAATTATTCACTTAATGATATTTTCAATATATTTATCAAGTCGTTCGGAAAAACTGGAAAAATTGAAATAATTTAAGCCATCAGGTATTATTTTTTCTTGTTGCAAAGCAGTCAGTGTCGCAGAAATGAGGGCCTGTTGGTCAAACGGGTCGACTAAAGCGCCAAGCATACCCTCCCTAAGCGCGTCTCTGCTTCCATCGATACTGCTGCCAACCACGGGAATCCCGCATGCCATTGCTTCAATATAGACATAGCCAAAGCCCTCACCAGTACTAGGCATGACATAGGCATCTGCCAATGCATAATATTTTGATTTGTCACGTTCTTCGACAAACCCCGTAAACTTGATGGCGTCCAAGACACCAGCATCTGCAGCAATCGATTCAAGACGTGGCTTATCCCCACCTTTGCCAACGATCAGATAGGCGATATCGGGCACTTTTTTTCGCAGTTCGGGCAAAATTTGAATGATGCGATCAAATCCCTTGGCCTGTTCGGTTGGGTCTAATCTACCCAATGTCATGATCACTTTTCTACCGGTCAGCCCATATTTCTCCAACAGAACGGGGTCTTTGGAAAGCATCTCGAAATCTTCTAGGTGAATAGCATTGGGTGCGACACGACATTTCTCGCTGGCGATTGGGCACCAAGCCATAAAACGCGTTTGCGTCACGCTACTCACAGACAGGACCAGATCAGCATTTCGGGCCCACAAACGCGAGAAAAAACGCGGGGAGGGCGTCCAAGCCTCAATACCGTACAGGCAGAGTGCCCAAGGCACTTTGAGCCATTTTGATGCGAGAAAGGCCAGCGGGATCAGGTTGACGTGGCCGCAATAGATCAATCCGATATTATCGTTCGTGCGGACATGACGCCAGACGGCGCGAATATAGGCCAAGCCTCCGCCAAGTCCCGAGACATCGAATCGCACTTTCTTCGGCATCGGCTCCAACGTGGTGGCCACAACCCGCGGAACGACAATGATCTTGGCAAACCTGTCTTGATTGTCAAATGCAGCCGCTACATCCCGATTATAGAGGGCGATCCCTCCGGTTCCTCCATACGCATCAGTGGCAAGGAAAAGTACATCCATTTTGGGGCTTGAAGATTGTTTTTGCACGCTTTTCTTTCGGTAAGTCATATTTCATCTTGGGCAAGGAAATCAATTCTATACAGGCAGGAGCGGATGTTTCATTTGGCGAAATTCGCACCATCGTCGCTGTCAAGCGTATAACTCTCACTCCAAAATTTGTTGCTTGGATTGGGCGAAAACACTCCCTATGCCCAGAAACTGTCCATATCAACACTGACCAAAAGCATTTAAATTATGTCCTCTCAATCTCGTCTTGAAAATGGCAATTCCGGCGCAATCATTGGAATAGCCTTTCTGGTGATCGCGCTACTTTTGGGCGGCGGGTCTCGGCTGGATATTTTTGGTCCGGTTTTTCTGCGACTGTTGGCGATTGGCGTGGTGGCTTGGTCGGTTTGGCATTCTCGATCATTTTTCGATGACATGCCTGCGCACGCAATATTTTTTATAGCTTTGTTGTTTTTATTGCCGTTGGTCCAGCTGGTGCCTTTGCCGTGGAGTATGTGGGCTGCGTTGCCCGGCCGGGCCGTTGTGGTTGAGATGTATCAGGCGCTTGATCTGAAGCCTTGGCAGCCTATAAGCTTGGCCCCCGAAAGGACTATGAACGCTTTGTTTGCGCTGTTGCCACCGTTTGCCATGTTCGCCCTTGCCTGGCGGATGGACGGGGCCAAGCGCGGTTTTCTTCTCAACACTATTGCCATTGTGGCCATTGCCAGTTCCGCACTGGGGATAATGCAGATCGCGACAGGGCCCACCAGCCCCCTCTATTTTTATCGAATAACGAATGCTGATGCCGCTGTTGGTTTGTTTGCCAATGCGAACCATCATTCCTTGTTTCTTTGTGCGGGTCTTGTCCTTGCTTTTCGGTGGTTAGGTGAAAAGTTGAAAGCCCGGCACAGTTTGTCACTGGAGCCGATGGTGTTCGGCGTTGCAGCGATCGGAATTTTGATTTTTTCTTTGGCCCTAACTTATTCGCGCGCAGGCGCCCTACTTTTCGTGCCGGCGCTTTTGGTCGGATTGAGTTTCATCCCGCCAAAGTCGTTACGGATGAATCCAGCAGTTTTCTGGGCTACGGCTAGTGCTATTGCGCTTGTCATCGGGGCAATTTTTTCTGCGACACTTTATGAAAAAGTATTCGGCGGGACCGATGGCCTTGGATTGATTGGGGATGGCCGGGTTGCCAATGTGCCGTTGTTTTTGGCTATCGCATGGGACCATTTTCCTTTCGGCGGTGGATTGGGTGTATTTGACCCAATTTATCAAGGGTATGAACCGGTTCGCAGCATCGGCGTCACATATCTGAACAACGCGCACAATGATCCAGCCCAAATCCTGATCGAAGGCGGATTATTGGGTGGCGTTTTGATGATCCTGTTTACCCTGTGGTGGGGTGTTCGTTCCTGGCAAATCTGGATTGCGTCAGGGGCGCGCGGTGTTCATTGGACGCAGCAGAAGGCAGCCAGTGCAATTGCCGGATTGGCCATGGTGCATTCCTTTGCCGATTATCCACTGCGGTCGGCATCTATGTTAGTGGTTTTCGCGATTTGCAGCGTCATCATGCTAAAACCGTCGGGCCCCCATTTGTTGAAATCCGGGGCGTGGCAAAAATGAAAATGCCCTGCATTGCAGCGTTGCATTGTTGGCGATTGCACTTATGAGTGCAATCAATCCGGGTTTAATTTTTCGATAGCAAATTGGGCGGGAGTTAGATGTTGAGGGTTGTCATTGCGATAACGATCATTGCTTTTGGATTGGCAGGATGTGTCAAATCCTCGCGTTTTGATCCATCAGAGGCGTCTGCTGCTAGGGCGACCCTATCCCTTATGGAGCCAAGGCCCGGCGACAAGCTGGGTTCTGCGCGCGTATTTCGCTTGGGTTCGACGGATAAGCTGACTGTTCAGGTTTTCGGCGTGCCTGAACTGGATCGGACGGTGCAAATCGATTCTGCGGGTAGTATTTCCATGCCCCTGATTGGCCTTGTTCAAGCGGCGGGTGAAACGCCCAGTGGCTTGGCTGACAAGATCGGTGCGGCCTATAACGTCAGATACCTGCGTGACGCACAAGTGAGCGTGACATTGATTGAGGCGTTAAGCCAGCAAGTCCTAGTCGATGGCGCTATCCGTGAACCGGGGAAATATCCCTTGATGGGTAACAGCACGCTGATGTCGGCGATCGCGAGCGCAAAGGGCGTAACCGATCTGGCCCGGCTCGATCAGGTCCTCGTGTTTCGAACGATTAACGGCGATCGTGCTGTGGCACGGTTCAATCTAGATGACATTCGCGGTGGCCGTGTGGCGGACCCAGCTATTTTTGGTGAAGATGTCGTCGTGGTTGGCAGTGGTCCGGGGCGGTTGGGTCTTCGTGATCTATTGCTTTTGACGCCGGTTCTAGGTGCCTTTTACCAATTGACCCGTTGATGCGACAGAAGTTTGACCGACAAAGATATTCGAAAGAGCGACCATGAATTCAACAATCAACACGCAGACCGATGAAGGCAACGGCGGAACATCCAATGGCTCGCCGCGGCAATATCAGTATAATTCGTTTGTTGATGCCCTAGAGGAATTGGACCGTGAAAGTCCTTTAACGCAGTATTTTCAGATTTTGTTGCGTCGGCGTTGGATGGTTATTGGCGGCATTGCTGCTGGGATTTTGATTGCTTTGTTGGCGTCATGGATGACAACGCCGCTTTATCGCGCCACAACCCTTGTTGAGATCGCAAGGGAAGCAGATGAGATCGTCGATGTAAAAGGCGCTGAGTTAGGCGGAAGGCCAACAGGAAACGAATTTTACCCAACGCAATACGGCCTCCTGAAAAGCCGTGCGTTGGCCCAGTCGACTGTTCGGAAATTGCGTCTCGATCAGAATGCGACTTTTCTATATGGGTATAAAGGCTCGGACGAGTCTGCGACAAAATCTGGTGCGGATCCGGTTGATCCAAGAGTGATGCAAAATCGGGCGACAGGGATTTTGGTCAAAAACATATCGATTACGCCGATCCGCAATTCTGGCTTGGTGAGCGTTAGTTTTGACAGCCCAGATCCAGGCATTTCCCAGCTTGTCGCAAACACTTATGTGCAGAATTTCATTGCATCTAACTTGGAACGCCGTTTTGAATCTTCGGCATATGCGCGTAAATTTTTGGAAGATAAAATTGCAGATACGCGTGCGAAGCTCGAAGAATCAGAAAGGGCTGTTGTCAATTACGCTGAAAGCCAGCAAATAATTAACTTTGAAAGCCAAGGTAATCAGTCCAGCGGCGCTGCAAGCACGCCGGGTCAGTCGCTTGCAGAGGCGGAACTTGCGGCGGTGAATGCTGCGCTCGTGGGTGCCAGGTCACGTCGCGTCGATGCCGAAGCGCGCAATGTTCAGGCGCGGCGTCGCGGTGGCCTCGCGTTGAGCGAGTCGCTGTCGGATAATTCGGTTTTGGCGTTGAAAAATCAGCGTACGCAATTGTCGGCTGACTATTCAAAAGGTTTGAACCGGTTTCAGCCGGACTATCCTTCAATGGTTGCCATGCGGCAACAAATTGCCGAGATTGACCGGCAATTAGGGTCGCAAGGCAATGTGATCGTGGGGTCCTTATCCGGTGACTATCAGGCAGCCCTGCAAAGTGAGCAGGCCCTGCAATCGAAGGTGGCCCAGCTTAAGGGTGAAATTCTAAATCTGCGCCGTCGCAGTATCCAGTATAATATCTACCAGCGCGACGCGGATACAAACCGTGTTCTTTATGACGGGCTGCTCCAGAGATATAAGGAAATCGGTATTGCCGGCGGGGTTGGCAATAACAATGTTGCGGTCGTTGATGAGGCCGCCAAGCCCGGTTCTCCCTATACGCCGCAGACGATGCTGAATCTGGTGCTAGGTTTGCTTGGTGGTTTGCTTGTGGGCGCGATCCTTGCTTTCCTTGTCGAGCAGCTGGACGAGTCGATTGTTGCCCCCCATGATCTGGAGCGCAAACTTGGTATTCCTTTGCTTGGCAGCATCCCGCGTGTTGGGGATGGGGAGGTTCCGCTTGCGTTGCTCGACGATCCGAAGTCGGCAATTTCCGAAGCCTATTTTTCAGTACAGACGGCGTTGCAATTTACAACGAACCACGGTGCGCCAAAGACGATCCTGTTTACCAGCGCGCGCGCTTCGGAAGGGAAGTCCACTTGTGCCATGGCATTGTCACGGAACCTTGCCACCCGCGGGCAGCGTATTTTGCTGATCGATGGTGATATGCGAAATCCCTCGGTGCACAGTTTGCTTAAACTCCCCAACAAACAGGGTTTCAGCGATCTTTTGTCAGGCAGCGATGATTTTACGTCGTTGATGCAGCCCGGGCCGGTTAAAACACTGACGATTATTACCTCTGGACCAATACCACCCAATCCATCGGAATTGTTGTCCGGACAGCGCCTGCATGAGGTTCTGAACAGATTGCGGATGTCATTCGACCATATTGTTATTGATGGCCCGCCTGTTCTGGGTCTCGCAGATTCGCCGATCATGTCGGCACAGGTTGAAGGCACGATCTTTGTTATCGCAGCAATCGAAACACGGGCAAAGGCTGCGCGGATTGCATTACGCCGTTTGTTCGACGTGAATGCGCGGATCGCCGGTGCCATCCTCACCAAATTCAATTCGAAGCAAGCTGGCTATGAATATGGTTATTCCTACGATTACGGTGGTGGGCGTAAGTCGCTCAAGCGTTTTCTGGGAAAGAATAACTGATTGACCGTGATGATCGTTCACCATTGATTGCAATGCACTACCGTCGGCATATTATGATCTTGGCTGGGGCGCTGGTATTGGCACTGGCTGTCGTGCGCAGCGGTTTTGCAACTGCACTATCTGGGATCAATCCGTCACTTGCAGTGGAAATTTCAAGCAGCAATGGAACGGCATTGGCGGCGTTCGCACAGATGCGTTTGCTGACAGCGCAGGGCGCTGCTGAGATAAAGTGTGTTAGGGAAATCTCTGTCCGGGCGCTTGTTGCTTCTCCACTCCAATCGTCTGCGTTGCGCAATATCGGTTTTATTGAAGATGGCAGCGGTGGCGGTGCAAAAGCGCGGGCCTTGATTTCGATCGGGAGTAAAATTTCCCGCCGCGATGCGATGGCCCAATCTTGGCTGTTTGCAAAATATGTGCAGGGCGGGCAAGCAGCCGCAGCGGTAGATGCGGCTGACATTGTCATGCGGCAAAATGCCGAGACATGGCCGACGATAGTCAATGAATTGGTCGGATTGTCGGCGGATCCGCGGATCGTAGTTCCAATCGTGCGCGCATTGATTGTCAAACCGGATTGGCGCGGTTCCTATTTGCAATCATTAGGGCACGATGGTCTTGATTTGAATGCAAGCTACCGGATATTTGAAAGCCTTAAATCCACGTCCGCACCACCACGCTCGGAAGAGCTTGTGCCTTTTTTTGCGCGATTTGACGGCTCTGAAATGCCCGATCGTTTGTGGAGGTACTGGCAGAAACTTTCGCCAGACCGCCAATCGGGCAAGCTCATCCGCGATGGGGGCTTCGAAGGTGTCGATGCGCCACAGCCATTTAACTGGTCACTTTATCAAAGCGATGATGTCTATGCACAATTATTGCCAAAGCCAGGGCGCGCAGGCCGTGCGCTCTATTTGTCCTATGGTTCCGGGAAACTAGCCAATTTTACGCACCAGATGCTTGCGCTCAAGCCCGGCCGCTACGTGCTTGGCTTTTCGTCATATGCAGAAAGTGTGGCCGGTGTTACGCGGCCATTTTCCGTCACGGTCGGGTGCGGCGGTAAAAACGTCTCCTTACCGATCGCAAGGCTGACCATAAGCATGGTGATCGGATCGTGGGTTTCGAACAAGCTGCCGATTGTTGTCCCGGATGGCTGTATTGTCCAGCAATTGTGGATAAGCGGACTTCCCCTTGCTTACGGTCTGGAATCTACGGTGTGGCTCGATGATTTTGGGGTGATTGCTGAATGATCGAAGACGACTCCGCTCTAAAAGCAAGCGTCAGGAATTTCTGGGGTCAGGCTTCTTGCGGAGAATCCCTGTATCTTGCGGGGCATGATGGCGAAGACTTTGCACGCTTGATCTGGCCGCGCCGGTTGATCAGGATGCTGTTCCCGAAGCACGGGCTGTTTTTGCTAGTAGAAGGTTTCAAGCCGAAAGCTGCGCGGTAGCAATGTGCGGAATCTCAGGCTTTCTCGGGCAATACCCGCGCGAAATTGCTCAGGCTATGCGCGACAAAATCGCCCATCGCGGCCCCGATGCCCATGGGTTATTCTATGATGAAAACGCAAGGGTAGCCCTTGGTCACCGCAGGTTATCAATCATTGATTTGACAGATACCGGCAGCCAGCCAATGGACGACCGGTCTGGCCGTTATGTGATTTGCTATAATGGTGAGGTTTATAATTTCCAGGAACTCAGGCTGGAACTTGAACAGGCTGGACATAGTTTTCGAGGCCGATCGGACACCGAAGTCGTCATCGAATGTTTCGCAAAATACGGTGTTGAAAGTTTTGGGCGACTGAACGGCATTTTTGCTCTGGCTATCTGGGATCGCCAAGATGCGCGTTTGACGCTGGCCCGTGACGGGTTGGGAGTGAAGCCACTTTATGTAACCAGAACCCAAAGCGGGTTTTGCTTTGCCAGCGAGATCAAAGCATTTCTTGCTTTGCCCGATCTTGACCGGACCTTGGATCCTGTCGCGATCAGTGCGTATCTCACCTATCTATGGTCGCCAGGTGAGCGAACCCCTTTTCAAGCCGTCAAGAAATTGACGCCGGGATGCTGGTTGACCGTTGACGCGAAGGGGCGGGAAGATTGCGGGCAATTTTATGATTTGCCGCAACCCTCTGCTAACGTCGCATTATCGGATGAAATGCTGATCAGCACAACGCGCCAAACGCTGGAACGTGCCGTCCAAAGGCAGTTGATGACTGACGTGGAAATTGGTGCTTTTCTTTCAGGCGGTCTGGATTCCAGTGCTATAGTCGCTTTGGCTCGGGATCAGGTCGGGTCAAAGGCGATGCAATGCTTCACAATCGACTATGCACAAAAGGCTGGCGAAGCGCCGGAACTTGTAAACGATTTACCTTACGCCGAGCGCGCGGCGGACTATCTCGATGTGGAGTTGCATAAGGTCAAAGTTGATTCCAGCATTGCATATCAATTTGAGCAGTTGGTTTATGTTCTGGATGAACCGCAAGCCGATCCTGCTGCGCTTAATAACATGTTGATCTCCGCACTGGCCCGCCAAAATGGTATCAAGGTATTGCTGAGTGGCACGGGAGGTGATGATCTCTTTACCGGCTATAGACGCCATCTGGCGGCCCGGTTTGATCCGGTTTTTGCGGCGATGCCCTCAAGCTTGCGCAAGAGCGCGGGCTATATCGCACGCACGCTGTTGCCCGCGCGCGGTGCAACGCGCCGGATACGCAAGTTAATGGAAGCGGGCCAAGGCAGCGACAATGAAAGGGCCATCGCCTATTTTGAGTGGACCGACGCGCAGCGTGCAGGCGCATTGATGAATGCCGCGATACGCCCCTCGCCTATGGAGACGCGGGCCCCGATGATTGCGGCGCTCGACAAGCTCGTTCGTCCAAGTGGAATTGATCGCGTGCTTGCGCTGGATCAGCACTATTTTCTGGCCGACCATAATTTGAACTACACAGACAAGACCGGAATGGCACACGGGGTGGAAATTCGCGTTCCGTTTTTGGACCTCGAAATGGCCGACTGGGCTTCTCGTGTGCCCAATTCCGCTAAAATCCGGCACGGCGTTACGAAATGGGTCTTGCGCAAAGCCATGGAGTCACACCTGCCTAACGACATCATTTATCGGCCAAAGGCCGGATTTGGAGTGCCTCTCAGGTCATGGCTTCGGCATGAATTGCGACCGATGCTGGATGATTTGCTCCACCCAAACACAATCACCAAACGCGGGTTGTTTGATCAAGCCGCCGTCCAGAAACTGTTGGCGGATACGATGTCGGGGCATCAGGATGGCAGCTATACGCTGCTTGCGCTCATGACTATTGAACTCTGGTGTCGTAAATTTGTGGATGAGCGTATTTGTACGAGCCTGCGATGAGCGCACTCACGCCCACAAAATCCAAATTGCGGCAGGAGTGAGCGCAACGATAAGATACACGACAAGCCCGCCTGGCCACCCCATCTTGTCAAGGAAATGGTGGTGCAAATGGTCGCGGTCTGCGGTCATCGGGGATTGGCCGCGCATCATTCGCGCAAAAGTTAGCCGGAACGAATCGAACACCGGGACGGCAAAAAGCACAACAATCTCGTCGGCCGATATGGCATGCACCCGGCCCGGCGACGGGCTGTTATAGATAAATATCGTCAGCAACGCGATGATCGTTGCAAATCCGTATGACCCGCCGTCTCCCAGAAAGATGCGGCCGAACAGGTTAAAGACAAAAAGGATCACGAGGCAGGATTGGATGATAATGATCGTCGGCAGAATTTCGGCCGGCGCGCGCACCGACAGAATCGAAAGCCAACCAATGCACAGGCCGATCACCAGACCGTTTTTGCCGTCGGCCATGTTGACCGCATTGCACAGCCCCACAGCACAGATGACTGTAAAGAGTATGGCAAGCCAATGCGTTCCAAGCCCAAGTTCATAGGCCGGAAATGCAAAGGAAAGGACCCGAACAGTCAAGCTAGGCTCGATCATCGCGGCAAAACCGAAGACGATGAATGACAGAAAGAGGCGGTTTCGCGCAGTCAGCGAATGCCGGTCATCACCAAGGCCGAGCAGGGCCATCGCCGCTGTTGTCATGATGATGATCAGCAGTGTTGATAACATCGCGCCTTCGGCAAATGTCAGCGCCGTCATGGCCGCAACGGGAAGTGCCGCCAGAACAAGTGCCAGCCCGCCAAGCAGCGGCGTTGGACGCCCATGGCGCTTGCGCGCATCCGGAACGTCCATAAGGTCGAGCTTTTCGCAAATCGGACGCGCGAAGTAGCACAGGGCAGCAGTCGCAATCAGGGTGGTGGCGCATGCAAGCATGATGCCGGTCATCAGCATGGACAATTCTCGTGTGGGATAACGTCAGGGTGAAAAATTCTGAAAAACCCCTTATTGCGTGATTGCTGGACGGTCCATACTGAATTTCGGTTGCTACGTGTAGATGGCTTTCGTTGTAAACCCCCCGTTAACGACGCGACTCGTGGCTGGGATGTCGCCATTTCTTTTGTCTCCCAAAGCGCCAATCCGCACTTTTGACGAGCGAATTTCCCATTTTCTACCGATCTCGGTGATTTGGGAGTTCGGCGGCACGTCACGCAAACCCGCCAAAAACAAGGCCTTAGCTGAAATTTGAACAGCCACTGGGCGCGATTCAACGAAATATGCCTAAGAAGCGCAGAAATCATTGATTTAGGGTTTAGAAACCATTAACTAGCGACTGTTGAAAGAATTTACTGGCACTTTTTTTGATCGCCTTGTGCGCAAGCAAAGTGTTGGGGATATCCTGTCCGGAAACGTCGCGTTCCGGGGTTCGCAAGGCGGAAAACCGTACTGCGTTCGTGTGTTGCGTAAACCAGATTTGTCACTTTTATCCTGTTTTTAGGGGGAATTAAAATGCGTTCGAACCAATCCGTAATTCGTGGCCTTGCTCTTGCGACGGTCAGTGCCGCTGCCATCATGGGGTCGGTGCCCGCATTTTCAGGCGTTCTGATAGGGGAGCCTGAGTGCGCCTTTACTGCCGGATATTCTGTCGGAAAGGCCAACCAATCTTGCGGATGTGCGCCTTCCTTCGGGCTGGTGGGCTATGATGGACCTACCTCCGACACAACCAATCCCAACGACGATGATTGCTCGGTCGCGATTGGCCAAGGCGCGGTAACATCGGGCGATGCGGTATCGATTGGTCTGGGCAATTCGGCACTTGGCGACGGCGCAGTGGCGATCGGCGATCCCAACGTTGCGGCGGGCATTGGCGCGGTTGCCGTTGGCGCTGATAACACGGCCACCGGCGACGGCGCGATTGCGGTTGGTGATACCAATGTTGCAACCGGCGACGGCGCGGTTGCGGTTGGCCAAGTGTCGAATGCACTCGGGCTTTCGGCGATTGCCGCCGGTCAGAGCGCGGATGCGACGGGGATTGGTGCAGTGGCCATTGGTGGTGACAGCACTGCGAACGGCGACAACGCCACGGCGGTTGGTAATTTTGCCCGTGCTTTGAATGCTGCGACGACGGCGGTTGGTTCCGGATCGTCGGCGCGCGGCACGCAAGCTGCAGCTTATGGCTCTGATTCGTCTGCGGATGGCAATGGCGCGACCTCGCTGGGCAGTCTTTCGGACGCGGCGGGGGATCGGTCGACAGCGGTTGGTTACGGCGCGCAGGCGACCGCAGATCGCGGTGTTTCGGTTGGTTCGGCGGCGATCAACTACGGTGGTGCAGGCGCGACTCTGGTCGGATCTGGTGCCAATTCAACATCTTCGCAGGACGCGACGGCCATTGGTGCCAATGCTGCCACTAACGGTCTTGGCGGTGTTTCGGTCGGTGCGCTTTCGCAATCAGATGGTGACCGGTCTACGGCTCTCGGTTACGGCGCACGTGCCAACAGTGATCGCGGCGTTTCAATCGGTTCGGCGGCGATCAACTATGGCGGTGCTGGCACGACCTTGGTCGGATCGGGAGCCAATTCAACTGCGGCTGAATTAGGCACGGCCATTGGTCAGGGCGCGGCGGTGAATGCCAGCAACGCGGTGGCCATTGGTGCCAATTCGGTTGCCGATGTGGCCAATACGGTTTCGGTTGGCTCCGCGGGCAACGAACGGCGTGTCGCCAATGTGGCGGCGGCAATCGGTGCAACCGACGCAGTCAACCTGGGTCAACTTGATGCGGTTGTGGCCGCACAAGCGGTTACCGATGCGGCGCAGGATGCGGCGCTTGCTGCCGAAGTGGTGGCACGCATTGCGGACGTTGACTTGGAAACGGCGGACCGGATTGCCGACGTTGACGCTGAAGAGGCAGCACGTATCGCTGATGTTGATGCAGAGGAAGCGGCGCGTATCGCTGATGTTGACTCTGAAGAA
>JANNWX010000303.1:0-4226 GCA_031409315.1 Sphingomonadales bacterium
CTCCACCAGACATCTTATCCAGCACTCTGGTGGAGCGCCGCCGACAGCAGGTCAACATCGACATCGCGGCCAAGGCCGCTGCGCCCTGCATCAATAAGCGCCGACAGCAAACCGATGGTCATGATGGTTCCGGTCATGAAATCAACCATCGACAGGCCGAACCGCTCTGGTGGCCCGTTCGGTTCGCCGGTTAGCGCGCAAAACCCGGCCTCGGCCTGCATAAGATAATCATAGCCCGGCCATTTGGCGCGCGCATTGTCGCGCCCATAGGCCGATAGATGCGCGCAGACGATTGCCGGATTGAACGATTTCAATGCTGCATAATCAAGCCCCATTTTGGCTGGAAGATCACCGCGCAGATTGTTGATCATGCCGTGGCTCTTTGCCGCCAGCTTGTGCAGAATTTCCTGCCCCTCGCCGCTATTCAGGTTGAGAGTCAACGACCTTTTGTTGAGGTTGAAACTCTGAAAATACAAGCTTTCCCCGTCGCGCAGCCAATGTGGGCCGACCTGGCGTGCGGTATCCCCGCCAACGGGCGGTTCTATCTTGATAACGTCAGCGCCAAGTTGCGCCAGAAACATCGACCCGTATGGCCCGGCACCATATTGTTCGGCGCTCAAGAACCGGTATCCGGCAAGGGGAAGCGGGCGGCTGCTCACGCCGGGTTCTGCTTTATCCATTGTTTCGAAATGATCATCCGCTGCATTTCATTGGTGCCTTCGCCAATACACATCAGCATGGAATCCCGGTAAAACCGTTCGATGTCATATTCTTTTGAATAGCTGTAACCGCCGTAAATCCGCATCGCCTCCTGCGAATTGGCCACGGCCGCTTCCGATGCAAAATATTTGGCCATTCCCGCCTCAAGATCACATCGTTCACCCCGGTCATAAGCTTGGGCGGCATCAAAAGTGAGCAGCCGTGCCGCGCGGGCACGGGTGACCATTTCACCGATTTTCAGCTGGATGGCCTGATGTTCGGAAATCGGCTTGCCCATTGTCTGACGCTGCTGGGCATATTCGGTGGCAAGGCGAAGTGAGCCTTCAGCCAATCCGACGCCGCGCGCAGCAACGTTGATCCGGCCAAGTTCCAACCCGCCGGTGGCCTGAAAAAATCCCTGCCCTTCCACGCCGCCGATCAGATTATCGGCCGGGATCCGGTAATCCTCAAATATCAATTCGCACGAATCGATCGATTTATACCCAAGTTTGTCGAATTTCTTACCGGTCGTGAACCCCGGGCCTTTGGGCGCGATCATCAGGCTCATGCCCTTGTAACGCGGGTCTGCCTTCGTGTCTGTTTTGACGAGCAGCGCATAGCAACTGCCCCTGATCCCGTTGGAAATCCAGGTCTTGGTGCCATTGATCACATAGTCATCGCCGTCGCGCACCGCTGTCGTCCGGATCGCCTGAAGGTCGGTCCCCGCATTAGGCTCAGTGAGTGCAAGCCCGCCACGTATCTCACCGCTCGCAAATTTGGGGAGCCATTTTGCCTTTTGCGCGGGCGTGCCAAATCGTTCGACCGCACAGGACATGATCAGGTGTGAATTGAATATGCCCGTCGGCGCCATCCAGTAAGAAGAAATAAGCGCGACAATCTTGGCATAGGTCGTCGCGGGCAACCCCAATCCGCCATATTCTTGGCCAATGGTTGCGCCGAACAACCCCATTTCGGTCATCTGGGCAACGATTTCTTCTGGCCAGATATCATTATGGTCGTGGTGCAGCACAACCGGTTTTAGTTCCTTGTCGATCCATTTCTGGATTGCATCAAGAAAGGCGGTTTCTTCCTCAGGATCAAGGGCCGGTCGCGCGGTATCGGGGGCAGTTGCCATATTCAATCGTCCTTAGTCATCAGCAGGGCCAAAGCCGCGTTTCCAGATCAGCATTGTCCGGAAGAAATCACAGACCACATCGCCGTGCTGGTTCTTGCCGATGGTTTTGATCGTCACGATCCCTTGCTGCGGGCGTTTTGCCGATTCGCGCATTTCCGTGACTTCGGTTTCCGCATAAAGCGTGTCGCCGTGGAAGACTGGTTTTAACAGGCGAATTTCTTTCCAGCCAAGGTTGGCGAGCGCCTTTTGACTGACATCTGACACACTCATTCCAACGAGGATAGCCACGGTAAGCGGCGATGCGACAATCGGTTTTCCAAATTCAGTCTTCTTGGCAAATTCATGATCAAAATGCGCAGGATGGGTATTCATGGTCAATAATGTGAACCAGGTATTGTCCGCCTCGCTGATCGTGCGACCGGGGCGATGTTCATAAACGTCGCCCACGACGAATTCTTCATAATAACGGCCAAATGTCTCACGATATCGCTGCGGCCCGACCTTGATGACTCCTTCACGCATGTATCTGTTCTCCAATTGCTAAAATCTGACGATAACGCCGCATGATCGGCGCTTCTAACATTTTTCCGTTGAAACGCACCGGCGCGCCGCCAGCCTGATTGAACGCTTGCTCTGCGTCCCGCGCTTCATCCAGTTCGCTTTGTGTCGGTCGCATTACCGAATGGATCGCAGCAATCTGGTCTGGATGGATGGCCGCCTTGGCGGCAAAGCCAAGCTCTTTGGCAAGCCGCGTTTCTTCGACCAGCCCGGCCCCGTCGCCCATCTTGATAAACGGCACATCCATCGCCGGAACCCCTGCCCGCGCGCATGCCATCACTAATTGGCTCCGCGCCGCCAGCAACGGTGCCCACGCGAGGTCAACGCCAAGTTCAGCAGAAAAATCACCGCCACCAAACATCACCATCGCAACCCTGTCTTGGGATGCAATCGCATACGCATCCATCAGCCCCTTCACCGTTTCAATCAGCGGGACGAAAGCAATTTCTGGATCGTCGATCACGCGGCGCGCGATAACCATATCCTGCGGCGATTCCACCATCGGAATATAGATCAATTTTGGCTTTACAGCTGCATCTGCCAACGCCAGCAGATCGACCAAGCCTTCGCGGGTTGCCAGTCCATTGATCCGGATTGCCAGTCGCTGATCGCCCATTGCCCCGATCGCGGCGGCGCGGGCCTCCGCCTTGACGCCCGCAGGAACCGCATCTTCAAGATCAATGCACACGCAATCAGCCCCGCTGGCCAAAGCCTTGGCAAACCGGTCCGGCTTTGACCCCGGGACAAACAACATGGATTGAAGGCCGATGGCCACAGTCACGAATATACCCCTTGATTACGCCTGCACAATTTGTCCGGACAACTTAATAGTCAAGCCCGAAGTGTGCCTTTTGTCCGATTAGCGATCAAAAATCGCCTTCTAAGTTCAAAATAAGTGCCTATTTGCCTACCGGTGCTGCATTCGTGCTAGTGCTTGACACTCGCCGGACTCCGTGGAAAGTTGTCCGGACAAATTGACGATGTTGGTAAAAAAAGCCCTGCGTTCATGCCTTACAAGAAAGTTCGCCCGATATGACACAACAAAGATCAGAATTTTCGGTCGGCTGGAAAGTATTGATGGCCGGATTTTTGGGAACGATGTGCGGTGCATCACCCCTGCCCTTCAACGTCCTTGGTTTTTTGTTTGCGCCGCTCAATGCCGAATTTGGCTGGACCAAATTCCAGGTCAGCCTTGGCGTAACCATTTACGGTGTGGTCGCGGCCTTGCTCGCCCCGTTTTTTGGCTGGCTGGCTGACCGCTATGGCGTTCGGCGGGTCGGGTTATGGTCGCTCGGCGCGTTCGTCGTCACATTTTCGTCGCTCTATTTCACCCGCAATTCGCTGATGGTTTTTTATGGCTTCTGGTTTCTGGTCGGTCTGGTCGGCATTGGATCAACGCCTGTTACGTGGAGCCGCGCGATCAGTATGTGGTTCGTCAAGAACCGCGGCCTTGCGCTTGGCATGATGCTGATCGGAACCAGTGTGGCCGCATTCATCGTGCCCCACATCGCGGTATGGTCTATCGAAAATTTCGGCTGGCGCGAAATGTTTCCTATTGTCGCATTGTTGCCGCTGCTGGTTGCGCTACCGTTCGGATTGCTCTTTTTTCGAGAGCCGCGCCCCGACGAACGGCCCGCCACTCTGACCACAGCCGACGGGACCGTTGCCGGAATGAGCTTTGGTGAGGCCTTGAAGACCCGGCAATTCTGGTTGTTATGGACCTCGATTCTGCTGATCGCCGTTGCCTATGGCGGCGCGCATATCCATATGCCTGCAATCGTCGGTGATCACGGCCTTGACCGGAGCCGGGCGTGACATCGTCGGCGAGGACATC
>JANNWX010000304.1:0-4545 GCA_031409315.1 Sphingomonadales bacterium
ATGATCGGGATCGAACAGGCGGCAACGGCGCGAACAACCTTTTCTTCGTTAAAGCACCACAAATCCTCAACCGAACCACCGCCACGCGCCACAATGACCAGATCGGGCCGGTCATCGCCAGTCATGGCCGAAAACCCGGAAACGGCATTGGCTATTTGTTCTGCGGCCCCCTGCCCTTGGACCAGAACCGGCCAGACGATCACGCGGGTTGGACAACGATCCGATAACCGGTGGAGGATATCGCGGATTACCGCCCCGGTCGGCGATGTCACCACGCCAATCGTGCGCGGCAGAAACGGGAGAGATCGTTTGCGTGCCGGGTCAAACAGCCCCTCACCTGCTAGTTTTGCCTTCAACTTTTCAAGCAGGGCTAGGAGCGCACCTTCCCCCGCAATCTCCATTGATTCGATAACAATCTGATAGCCTGAACGCGCTGGATAGGTGGTCAGCTTGCCAGTGGCGATCACCTCAATCCCGTCTTGCGCACCAAAGGCAAGCCGCGCAGCCCCGCCTTTCCACATCACCCCGTCGATCTTGGCATTTTCATCCTTGAGCGATAGATAAAGATGGCCGGAAGCCGCGCGTTTGAAGCCCGAAATTTCGCCCCTGATCCGGACATGAGAAAACCCGCTTTCCACGTGGCGCTTCAACAATGAAGAAATTTCGGTAACGGACAGCGCACCCGCGTTGTCGCCCGCGCGGTCCTCGGCTAGGAGGCGCGGTGTATCTCCATCCAAGGGCATTTCTTCAACCATGAACATCCTGTTGATCGGCAGTGGCGGACGCGAACATGCGCTGGCTTGGAAGCTCGCGCAATCGCCTTTATGCGATACACTCTACGCCGCCCCCGGCAACCCCGGCATCGCAGAAGAAGCCGAATTGGTCGCATTGAATGTAGCAGATCACGACGCTGTCACTGCTTTTTGCGCGGGGCATGGTGTTGGGTTGATCGTGGTGGGGCCCGAAGGGCCATTGGTTGACGGTCTGGCAGACACATTGCGCGAAGCAGGGGTGCCGGTGTTCGGACCAAGCAAGTCGGCGGCACAGCTTGAAGGCTCCAAAGGCTTCACCAAGGATCTATGCGCGGCGGCAGGCATCCCGACGGCTGCTTATCATCGGTATACGACCAAAGCGGATGCGCTGGCTGGCCTGCCCCGTTTCGGATTGCCGGTTGTTATTAAAGCCGATGGGCTGGCCGCTGGCAAAGGCGTTATCATTGCCGAAACCGACGTAGAGGCGCGCGCCGCCATTGAAGACATGTTCGGCGGAGGTTTTGGCGACGCAGGCGCATCGGTCGTCATCGAAGACTTTATGACCGGCGAAGAAGCGAGCTATTTTGCTCTGACCGACGGCAAAACCGTCGTGCCGTTTGGGTCCGCCCAAGATCACAAGCGCGTTGGCGAAGGCGATACCGGCCCCAATACCGGCGGCATGGGTGCCTATTCACCCGCCACAGTCCTGACACCCGCGCTTGAGGCCCGTGTGATGGCCGAAATCATTCAACCGACGGTCAAGGTAATGGCCGACGCCGGAACGCCATATAGCGGCGTCCTGTTCGCCGGGCTGATGCTGACGGCCGATGGCCCAAAACTCATTGAATATAATGCCCGCTTTGGTGACCCAGAATGTCAGGTGTTGATGGCCAGGTTTGAAGGCGATCTAGTTGCCTTGCTATATGCGGTTGCGACCGGAACGCTGGCGCAAGCGCAGGTGCCGCTATTTTCAAATGCTACCGCACTCACCGTGGTAATGGCCGCCAACGGCTATCCAGGTATAGCGGAAAAAGGCGGACTGATAGAGATTGGGGACGTCGGGGACGCAAAGATATTCCATGCCGGAACGGCGGAACGCGGAGACATTCTGATCGCGAACGGCGGCCGTGTGTTGAGTGTAACCGGCTCAGGTCAATCCGTTACCCAAGCGCGTTCAGCGGCTTATGCTGGGGTCGACGCAATCTATTTTCCAACCGGATTTTGCAGACGAGACATCGGCTGGCGTGAAGTGGAGCGTGAACAGGAGCGCGGACTGTAAAGATTAGCCCCTTTACTTCTTGATTGCTTTTTTTGCCGCCGGTTTTTTGGCGGCGGCTTTCTTGGCCGGAGCTTTGCGCTTGGGCTTCCCCTTTGATGGCCCCTTGGCGGCGCGGATGGCCAGCATTTCGACCGCCTGTTCCATCGTCAATGTGGCCGGATCAGCCGATTTGGGCAATGTCGCGTTGGTTGTGCCATCGGTAACATAGGCACCAAAGCGTCCTTCCATCAATTTGATCTCGGCCCCGCTTTCAGGGTGCGGGCCAAAAGCCTTGATCGGTTCTCTTGCCCCGCTGCGCGCTCGCCCGCCGCCCGCAGCCGCCTCGGCCAGTTTGACGACAGCGGCGTTCATCCCGGTTTCAAATACCTCGACCGTGCTCGATAGCCGCGCGTATTTGCCGCTGTGGGCAAGATAGGGGCCATAGCGCCCGATGCTTGCGGTAATGGGTGCTCCGCTTTCGGGATGCGCCCCGATGGTGCGCGGAAGAGATAAGAGCTTCACCGCCCAATCCAGTCCGAAATCCTCTGTAGGCACATCTTTGGGAATCGAGGCGCGCTTGGCATCCTTGCCCTCGCCCATTTCGACATAGGGGCCAAAGCGCCCTGATTTCCGGTTGATGTCCTGATCGGTTTCTGGATGTTTGCCCATCAGTTCTGGCCCGGTATCGCCGCCCGCATCCGCGGCGCCCGCTTGCGCGAATTTGCGGGTATATTTGCACTCCGGATAGTTGGAACAGGCGATAAACGCGCCAAATTTGCCGCCACGCAGCGCAAGTTTTCCGACCGTACACGACGGGCAAATACGCGGATCGCTGCCGTCTTCTTTTTCAGGGAACAGATAGGGTGCCAGAAACAGATCAAGCGCCGCCGATACTTCGGACGGCTGCTGCGCCATCACTTCGGTGGTTTTGGGTTTGAAATCCTTCCAGAAAGCATCCAACACCGCCTGCCAATCCGCTCGACCGCCCGACACGTCGTCAAGCTGTTCTTCAAGCCCTGCCGTAAAATCATAGCTGACATATTTTTCAAAAAAACGTTCGAGAAATGCCGTCACCAACCGCCCGCTTTCATTGGCGGTAAAGCGGTTCTTTTCAACACTCACATAGTCGCGGTCCTTCAGCGTCTGGAGCGTAGCGGCATAGGTTGACGGGCGACCAATCCCAATCTCTTCCATTTTCTTGACCAGCGAAGCTTCAGAATAGCGCGGCGGGGGTTGGGTAAAATGTTGCTCAGCCTCAACCGATTTCTTGGCCGGAGCATCGCCTTCCCTGAGCATGGGAAGGCGTTTGCCATTTTCATCGTCGCTATCATCGACACCTTCTTCATACAGCGCCAAATAACCGGGAAAGAGTATCACTTGGCCCGTCGCGCGCAGCCCGGTCTGGCCCGTCCCATCGGCCATTTCCACTGTGGTGCGCTCCATCCGCGCTGACGCCATCTGGCTTGCCATCGCCCGTTTCCAGATCAGATCATACAGGCGCCCATGATCAGCGGACCCGGCGCGATCCACGTCAAAGTCTGTCGGGCGTATGGCCTCATGCGCTTCCTGCGCATTCTTCGCCTTGGTGATATAGAGCCGCGGTTTATCGGGCACATAGCTTGCGTCATAGCGATTGGCGATGGCCCCGCGCGCAGCAGATATAGCCGAATGATCCATCTGGACGCCGTCGGTGCGCATGTACGTGATCGCGCCGTCCTCATACAGGCCTTGCGCCACCCGCATCGTATGGCTGGCCGAAAAACCTAGTTTTCGGGCCGCCTCCTGCTGAAGAGTTGACGTTGTGAACGGCGGCGGTGGATTGCGGGTGAGTGGCTTGGTTTCAACCGATATGACCGAAAACCGCCCGGCCTCAACTGCGGCTTTGGCGGCCAGTGCGCTGCCTTCGCCACCGATGGTCAGGCGATCAATCTTCTGCCCTGCGTGACGAACCAGACGGGCGATAAAATTCACACCATCATATTCCATATTGGCGATAACCGACCAATATTCCTGCGGACGAAACGCTTCGATCTCGCGTTCCCGCTCAACTACCAGCCTGAGCGCAACCGACTGAACCCGTCCGGCGGATTTAGCGCCCGGCAGCTTGCGCCACAGCACGGGAGACAGCGTGAACCCGACAAGATAGTCAAGCGCCCGGCGTGCAAGATAGGCATCGACCAGCGGCACATCGATTGCGCGCGGATTGGCCATCGCCTCCAGCACTGCCTGCTTGGTGATCGCGTTGAACACCACACGCTCGACCGGCTTGTCTTTCAGCAGTTTTTTCTCGGTGAGAACCTGCAACACATGCCAGGAAATCGCTTCGCCTTCCCGGTCCGGGTCGGTTGCCAGAATCAGCCGGTCAGCGTTCTTGACCGCTTTGGCAATGTCGGAAAGCCGCGCTTTTGACTTGGCGTCGACTTCCCATGACATCGAAAAATCATCATCGGGCAATACCGATCCGTCCTTGGCCGGAAGGTCGCGAACATGGCCGTACGAAGCCAGTACCTGGTAATCGCGGCCCAGATACTTGTT
>JANNWX010000305.1:0-8669 GCA_031409315.1 Sphingomonadales bacterium
CGACCGGCCCCCAGCCACCGCCGCCAGTCGCGTCTAAAAAACCGCCAACCGCGCCCACTGGCTCGACAATTCTGGCTGGCCTTTCGATTAAAGCGTGCCCTGTGCCACGCCAGAGGATATACAGGCCGATCATGGCGAGATAGGCAAGAACGAATGGCTTGGCGACATCTGCATCAATCTGGGTGAGGGCATAGGCACCAATTGCTCCTCCGATCATTCCAGACAGTGACAGGCGCAGACAAAGTTTCCAATCAACATTGCGATGTAAAGCGTGGCTGATGCTGCCAATTCCGCCAGTGAACACCTTGATAATATGGACATAACTTGATGCCAGAGCGGGCGGAACGCCAAGCCAGAGCAGGGATGTATTGGCAATCACGCCAAAGGCCATGCCAAGCGCGCCATCAATCAATTGTGCCGCAAACCCAATCGCAATGAAGGGTAATAAAGCCGATAGATCGAACCCGAACACGTCCATCCTTAGCCTCCAATATGTCCACCAAAAAAGTGGACATAAAATATCTTTAACGCAAGATGCTGCCGCTATGTCTGGCGCAGAATCAATTCCGTCTGGCGCGGCTCTAGAAACTTTAACCGCAAACACCTAGATAGTCTTCCTTGGACATGAACAAGGAACAGCCATGTTTGACACGTTGATTGAGTATCTGGATTCGGTGAAGGCGCGGGACCCTGCTCCCCGCTCACGCTGGGAAATTATGATCTACCCCGGCGTCTGGGCGCTTGGGTTGCATAAGGTTGCGCATTGGCTGTTCGGGGCAGAGCTTTATTTTCTGGCCCGGCTGGTCAACCATTTCTCCCGCTTTCTCACAGCTATTGATATCCATCCCGGTGCTAAGATCGGTCGCAACTTCTTCATCGAACACGGCTTTGTCGTTATCGGCGAAACCTCAGAAATTGGCGATAATGTAACGATTTATCAAGGCGCGACGCTTGGCGGGACCAATCCGACCGACGGCATCGGTGGCAAGCGGCATCCAACGATTGGTGACAATGTGATTGTCAGCCTTGGTGCAGCGATCCTTGGCCCAATAACAGTTGGCAACAATGCGCGGATCGGCGCCAATGCAGTGGTGACAAAGGATGTGACAGAAGGAGCCACAATGGTGGGTATTCCGGCACGTTCGACCTTGGTTGAGGTGAAGCCGGAAACGCAAGGCTTTGTGCCCTACGGCACG
Source organism: Sphingomonadales bacterium (assembly GCA_031409315.1). Lineage (GTDB taxonomy): Bacteria > Pseudomonadota > Alphaproteobacteria > Sphingomonadales > Sphingomonadaceae > Aquisediminimonas. Next base: position 1,197 of record JANNWX010000305.1, read on the forward strand.
CCGTGCAGCGAACGGTTTGACCCCGCAACCCAGCAGTTGGAAATCCTGAAATGTGAAGTCGAACTGTTGCAGAAACGGCTTGCGGCTTTGGCCAGCGAGAAAGAGACACCAAAATCGCGCGGCAAACGCGCCTGATGGGGGTGGTCACGCCGTTTCCGGTATCAAAACCGGGGCAAGTTGTTTTTGACCGGATGGAATTGACCCGCATTCTTGACCTATACGGACGGATGGTCGCTGCGGGCCATTGGCGTGACTATGCAATCTATCTTGGACAAGATGCTGCCATCTTCAGCGCGTTTCGGCGTGCGTCCGAGCGCCCTGAATTCAAAGTCGAAAAACGCCCCGAACTGCGCAACCGGCAAGGACAATGGGCCTTGATTGGCGAGGCAGGGGCCATTCTCCGGCGCGGGGCTGAGCTTGGGCCCATCCTCGCGCCGGTCGAAAGGCGGCTTATGCGGCTGGTTGCAGACTGACTGTCCGGTCCGTCAACGGCAATTGTGCACGCACCGTATCGGGAAGCTTGGTGACAATGGCCTTGCGCGCATTGTGCCAGAAAGCCGAGAGCATCAACAATGCCGACCCAATCACCAAGGCTGTCAACGCGACGCTGAGGCTGACCGCACCAAATTTTTCGAACAAGGCCGTCATCGCAAACAGCACATAGGCTAAAGACGATACCAGCAAAGCCCGGCGATCAACGGCAAGCGAGACTGTGGCAAACAGCACATAAAGCGCGATGACCATGACCGCTTGTCCCGTGTCGATTGTGCCGTCCATCACGCCCAGCAACTGGAACACCGGATGCGCAATCATCGGCGCGGCTGCAAGGTGAATCCAGAAGGCGACATCGGACCGGCGGGTTTGGCGCACAAGATCCGACATATCCCACCACATCGCAAAGCTGAACATACCAAGGCCGCCTGCAAGCACGAACCAGAGGATGGACTCTTCAATCTGAGGATTGACCGAAAAGATTAGCGCCATCAACACCCCGACGCAGGCAATCGCGCCAGCCGCAACCGTGATCGGAACTTGAAACCTTTTCCAATGCAGCCATGCTGCACCCGCAGAAATCGCCCCGATTCCTGCGACGATCAGGCCGTTGACCTGATCAGAAAAATCTGGTTCCAACTCCACCAGCGTGCCAACTATTGTTGCGGCAACGCCGCCGACAAACGACAGGAGCAACATGATGCTGGGCAATGCCATCCGGCGTTGGCGGGTGAAATACTCGGCCAGAAACCAGCTTGCCACCGCGACGCCAAGGCCGCCAAGCCCGGCCCAAACCTCGCCGCCAATCCAAGCGAGCGAGACCAGCAGCAACGCAATCGCAATCGATACGAAAATATCGTTGAACCCGGTCAGCAACCGGAAGCTTTCTTCGTCAACCAGCGATGTTGATCGGGACGCAGAGATATGGTTTCTAAACGCGTTGGCGGCCTCTGGCGTCAGAACGCCCGCGGCGACCGCAGCTTCAATATCGGTTTCACTATACATCAAAGTCTCTCCTTCTGGCGGGAGAATACCATAGCTGTGTTAATACGGCAATACAGTTTATCCCTGCATCCGTTTCATCACCGCCATCGACTGTTCTGATCCCGAAGCAGGAACCGTTTCACCGGTGCGGTCGGAAATTTCCGCCCAATGTGCCGCGACGCCTTCTGGTGTCCGTTCGCTTTCAGGAAGGATCGCTCCGCGTGTGAGGGTGACGTTTGCAGTGTGGAAAAACCCTGCGCCCGCGCCCATGATGACGTTGGACGGCGCGTCTTCCGAAACAAGGTAAAGCGCAGCCGGGGCCACATTTTCTGGGGAAAATGCCTTGAATGCTTCGGGCGGGAAAATATCTTCGGTCATCCGCGTGCCGGCGATTGGCGCGATGGTGTTGCACCGGACGTTATATTTCGCACCTTCAAGATAGAGCGTCTTGGTCAGCCCGGCGAGGCCAAGCTTTGCCGCGCCGTAATTGGCTTGTCCAAAGTTGCCGTATAGTCCTGTCGAGGACGCGGTCATCAAAATACGGCCATAAGCCTGATCGCGCATCATATCCCAGACCGCCTTGGTACAATTTGCCGAACCGACCAGATGGACGTCGATGACAATTTTGAAATCCTCCATTGTCATCTTGGTAAAGCTCTTGTCGCGCAAAATACCGGCATTGTTCATCAGAATATGGACACCTCCCCAGGCTTCTTTCGCCTTGGCAACCATTCCTACCATTTGATCAAAGTCGGTGACGCTGCCGCCGTTCGACATGGCTTGCCCGCCAGCGGCCTTGATTTCTTCCACAACCGCAAGCGCCGCATCCGAATGGCCGGTGCCATCGCGCGCGCCGCCAAGATCGTTGACGACAACTTTTGCCCCGCGTTTGGCTAGTTCCAGCGCATAGGCGCGGCCAAGCCCACCACCTGCGCCGGTGACAATGGCAACTCGGTCCTTAAAACTAATCGTCATGGCACATCCTCCAGAAGAATTTCGCCGCTGATTAGCGATTCGGCGCAGGTTGGCAAGCGTTGCCGCACGGACGCTACGGTATCGGTTGCAAGCGCCAGTCGGCATCTTGTGACTGCGCCGTGTGGGCGGGCGCGTGTGTATGCAGACAGAAAGAGTCTTAACGGAGATCGGAATGCTGGACTTTATTAAGGTCAACAGCTTATTCTTCACCACAGATACCGCGAAACGGGGCTGTTTTGATGACCGACATGCAAAATGAAGAAAATCCCGGCGTGCCGAGCCGCCGTAAATTGCTGCAGATGGGCGCGATTGGTGCGGCCTCGATCATCACGGTTAAACCGGCTTTGGCGCAAACCGCAGGGTCGGTGATGAATTGTGAAATTCCGGTGCCAGATCCCGCCCGATCTGGCCAATATGTTGCGGCTGACGGATCGTTGGTCGCGCCGGGAACACCGGGATCGTTTCGCGGTGCTGGCCGTGCTTTCAGGGGTGAAGAGGTCAAACGCGCCTTGAGCGGCGGCAATCTGCCTGGAACCAGCACGGATCAGTCGCGCGCCTATGTGAATTACATCCGGCGACTGCAATCCGGACAAAGCGGCTTTACCTGCTACGCATCGCTCCAGATGCCGCGATAACCCGCGTGGTTGAGCCGATCTACACAGCCGATCCGGCCAGTGGTTTTCATTCGGTTCGGCTTGATAGTCTGACTGCCATCTACCATCGCCGGTCTGGCGTCACCCATGTTGTTGCCGAACCGGTTCCCGAAATCATCGTTTCACTCGCTGGTAAGCAGCTAAACGTCGCGCAGCTTTGCGGTGATTTGATAGCCGATCCTGCCTTGGTTGAGGGCGATGAAACGCGGCGCGCTTTGCAGGCGCGGCTTGACGAACTGGAGGAAGTGGGGCTGGTGTCTCTCGCATGAGGCACCAATTCAGCGTCAAGGTCGGTCCAGTGGGTTTTCGTGTCGGGTCGGCGTGGCGCGCGCCCGTCGCGGCGCTTCGCCATCTCTATGCCCAATATCCACAGCCGGACGGCGGCATTACCGATTTCACTGTCCGGCTTGAGCCTGAAACCATGCTCCGCCGCTGGGTGCGACAGTCGGTTGCGATTGAAGGGGATTTCATGCTGCCCGGTGCGGTGCCAATGGCGCTGCGGCACGGGTTGCTTGCGGCAGAAATGGGCATGAACCTGCAAATGGCGATGGGCCAGCGGCATTTTTTGTTGCTACATGCGTCCAGCGTGGAACGCGGCGGCAAAGTGCTGATCATCACCGGAGAATCGGGGTCGGGTAAATCGACACTGTCGGCCTTGCTTGGGGAACGGGGCTGGCGGTTCATGGGCGATGAATTTGCGCTGATTGATCCGCTGACGGGTCTTGCGCATCCCTTTCCCCGACCGATCAGCCTGAAGAATGAAGCGATCATGGTGATGGCGGATAGGGTCGGCGCGGGCCGGATGGGGCCGCTGCTTGCCGATACGCCAAAGGGCGATATCCGCCACCTGATCCCGTCGGCGGATGCACTTGCAAATATGATGGTGCCGGGGGTGCCCGCGCTGATCCTGTTTCCCCGTTTTGGCCACGCTGCCGAGGTCAGGACGATGGGAACAAGCGAAGTTTTCGTGCGTCTCACGCAGGCATCGACCAATTATGTTGCTTTGGGCGAACGCGGATTTGGCGCGCTGACCCGATTGGTCACCCAGGTGCCGGTGCGCGCGATTGATTATCCAGACACAGAATCTGCAATCGCTCTCGTTGATCAACTCTGGGCGGAACTTGCATGAGGGATGCCCGGATATTGCCCTGGATTTTGGCGCAACCAGCGCGCACGGCGATGCTTGATGCGCGGGGATGGACTGCCTTGCTTGCGATCGCACAGGCCGAACGTTTGCTTGGTAGCCTTGCGCACCGGCTGATCGGGATCAATGTTCCGCCCAGCGCACGGCGCGTTCTGGACGGCGCGCTTCTTTCGGCTGAAACCGGGCGCACACAGGCCTTGTGGGAGGGTGAAATGGCTCGCCGCGCGTTTGCCCCGCTCGGCTGCCCGGTGATCCTGCTGAAAGGAACGGCGTTCGTTGCGGCCGGGCTGAGCGCTGGGCTGGGCCGTCAGATTGGTGATCTCGATATCCTTGTGCCGCGCGACCGATTGGACGCGGTAGAGGCGGCTTTGCTGGATGCAGGCTGGGAATGGGTTAAACCCGACGCGTATGATGATAGCTATTACCGCACCCATATGCACGAGCTTCCCCCGCTCATCCACCGCGACCGCGATACGATGATCGATGTGCATCACACGATCCTGCCGCTAACGGCGCGGATCACGCCCGATGCCGACGCGATGATCGCAGCGGCGGTGCAACTTGAAAATGGGCTTTTCAGCCTGTCCCCAGAAGATATGCTGATCCACGCGGTCGCACATCTCTTTGCCGACGGCGATCTGTCAGGGGGGCTGCGCAATCTATGGGATATGGACCGGCTGATCCGCGATCATGGCGGCACCGAGGGTTATTGGAAGCGGCTGCACGAACGGTCCGCTCGTCATGGTATGACCCGCCATCTGTCGCGTGCGCTCAGGCTCTGTCATCATTTGTTTGAAACCCCGGTTGATCCCTATCTGGCCTGGGAAGGGCGGAAGGGCGATGTCTTCTATCTTGGTCGCTTGCTGGCCCGGAACGGCTGGGGGCAGGAAGCCCGCAAGCCGTTACGTTTGGCCTTCTATATCTGGTCCCACTGGATACGGATGCCGCCGCTGCAATTGGCACGGCATTTATGGACGAAATGGCGCAAGAATCAGGCCAAAGCCTGAAGCCTTCCGATCAATTCATCATAATGGTCGATGATCATATCGGCGCCCAATTCCTCAACCGGTTGGTGGAGAAACCCGAAGCTGACGGCGACGCATGGCACGCCCGCATTTCTGGCGGCCATCACATCGTAAATCGAATCGCCGATGAAAGCTGCGCGACCTCCGCCACAGCGTTTGACCATTTCAAAGATTGGCGCGCCAGAAGGTTTGGCATTTTCTTTGCCCAGAGTGTCGCCGCCTATCACGAACGCCATCCGGTTGAGCAGTCCAAGCTCGTCCAGAACTTTGGTTGCAAGGCTTTCAAACTTGTTGGTAACGACCCCGTATCGCACGCCTGAGGCATCAAGTTGATCGAGCACGGCAAGTGCGCCGTCAAAGGGCCGGGTGTGGACCGCGATATTATCCTCATAATGACGGAGAAGCGCGCGGTAGAGCGGCTTGAACTCGTCGGCCGGAACCCCGCCCGTCGCCAGCAGGCCCTGTTCAAGCATATGCTTGGCACCAAGCCCGATCATCGGTTTGACTTGGGCCTGTGTGAGCGGTGTGCACCCGGCCAGCGCCAGCGCATGGTTGGTCGCCGCTGTCAGGTCAGCCGATGTATCAAGCAGGGTTCCATCAAGGTCGAAACCGATAATATCGAAGGGAAAATCAGGCATATTGCGGCCATGCCCCGCACACTATGGAAATGGCAAGGCTTTGGTGGCAGAACAGCAGCATGAACACACAATCCGTCGCCGCTATCATCCTCGCCGCGGGCAAGGGCACCCGCATGAAATCAGACCTGCATAAGGTGCTGCATCCGATCGCGGGTCGGCCGATGCTGATGCATTTGATGGACAGTTTTTCCGAACTGTCCCTTGCGGCACAAGTGGTGGTGGCGGGGGATCGGCGCGAACAACTCGAAGCTGCACTGGCAGGAACCGGCACGCAGATTGTGGTGCAGGAGCCTCAGTCGGGCACTGCGCATGCCGCGTTACAGGCAAAGGCCGCACTATCGGATTTTTCTGGATTGATTCTCGTCTGCTTTGGCGATGGACCGTTTTTGAAGGCTGCAACGGTCAAGCGGCTATGTGCTTCGTTGGAAGGCGGCAATATGGTCGCAGTGCTCGGGTTCAGGCCTTCGAACCCCTTTGGCTATGGCCGGATTATTGCGGGCGCTGACGGACGCGTCCAAAAAATGGTCGAGCATAAAGACGCATCCGAAAACGAACGTGAGATCAACCTATGCAATTCCGGCGTCATTGTCGCGCATTCAGGTGATATGTGGCGGTTGCTTGAGGTGGTCGATAACAACAACGCAGCGGGCGAATATTATTTGCCCGATGTGGTCACCCACGCGTTGGCCGAGGGCGGCAGGGTTGTCGTCATCGAAACTGACGCCACCGAAGTTGCAGGCATCAACAGCCGCAGCGAGCTGGCAGCGATGGAGTATGAATGGCAGGCGCGACGGCGGGTGCAAGCCATGGACGACGGTGCAACCCTGATTGCGCCTGAAACCGTCTGGTTTGCCTATGACACGGTGATTGGCCGCGATGTGACCATCGAGCCCAATGTCTTCTTCGGCCCCGGCGTCAGCGTCGCCGACGGCGTCACCATCCGCGCGCATAGCCATATCGAGGGCGCGGTGATCGGCAGCGGGTGCGAGGTCGGCCCGTTCGCGCGGCTACGCCCCGGGACTGTGCTCGAAGAAAAGGCCAAGATTGGCAATTTCGTCGAGGTCAAGAAATCACGGCTGGGCAAGGGCGCAAAGGCCAACCACCTGACCTATATCGGCGATGCGGACGTGGGCGCGAGCGCGAACATCGGGGCGGGGACGATTACCTGCAATTATGACGGTTATTTCAAGTATCAGACGGTGATCGGCGAAGGCGCGTTTATCGGCAGCAACAGTGCACTGATAGCACCCGTGAAGATCGGCCGAGACGCAATCGTTGCAGCGGGCAGCGCGGTGTCACGCGACGTAGCCGACGGCGAACTCCGTATGGTCCGCGCCGAGCAGATGGTAAAACCCGGTTGGGCGGATCGCTTCCATGATGCGATGCGGAAGAAGAAGGACGGAAGGTGAGCATGAGGATTTACACAAGTTATCGCCGGGTGATTTGTGTAGCGCTGTCCTTGCTCGCTGCGAGTTGCGGACAGAGCGATCTCGAAGTCGAAGGCGAAAAATCGCTCGAACGTCATGTCAAAGGGAATGTGGTTGGCAGTAGCCCAGATCACT
>JANNWX010000306.1:0-8683 GCA_031409315.1 Sphingomonadales bacterium
CTCACGCCTCAAGTCGTCGCCGGGATTGCCCATATCGAAGCCGTTACGGGGAAGAAATTCGGTGACGCGACTGACCCGTTGCTCGTTTCGGTCCGTAGCGGCGCGCGCGTTTCGATGCCGGGGATGATGGACACGGTCCTCAACCTCGGCCTCAACGACGAAACCGTGGTTGGTCTGGCCACCGCCTCGGGCGACGAGCGCTTTGCGTGGGACAGCTACCGCCGCTTCATCCAGATGTATGCCGATGTCGTCCTCGGCCTGGATCATGGCGCGTTCGAGGAAGCGCTCGAGATTGCCAAGGAAGACCATGGGTTCAGTCTCGACACCGAACTGACCGCCAAGGATTTGCAGAAGCTGGTCGCCGTATATCAGCGCCTCGTCGCCGAATTGTGGGGCAAGCCGTTTCCGCAGGATGTTCACGACCAGATGTGGGGTGCTGTCGGCGCAGTGTTCGGGTCATGGCAATCCGAGCGCGCGAAAGTCTATCGCCGGATCAATTCGATTCCCGGCGATTGGGGCACGGCGGTCAATGTGCAGGCAATGGTCTTCGGCAACATGGGTGATACGTCGGCAACCGGCGTGGCGTTTACACGCGATCCGGCAAATGGAGAACGCGCTTATTACGGCGAATATCTGATCAATGCGCAGGGTGAGGATGTTGTCGCGGGTATCCGCACGCCGCAATATCTGACGAAGGCGGCGCGGGAGGCCGCCAACGCGAAGCCGCTCAGCATGGAAGAGGCAATGCCGGAGGTTTACGCCGAACTGGCGGATGTCTTCCGTATCCTTGAAACCCACTACCGCGATATGCAGGATATTGAATTCACTGTGGAGCGCGGCCATTTGTGGATGCTGCAAACGCGCTCTGGCAAGCGGACGGCCAAGGCTGCGCTGAAAATTTCTGTCGATATGGCCAATGAAGGGCTGATTACGCGGGAAGAAGCGGTGGCGCGGGTTGACCCCTCGGCGCTTGATCAATTGCTCCACCCGACGCTTGATCCAAAGGCCGTGCGTGATGTTCTAGCGAAGGGTCTTCCGGCCTCCCCCGGTGCCGCGTCGGGAATTGCGGTGTTCGATAGCGACACAGCGGAAAAGCGCGCCGAGATGGGCGATAGCGTGATCCTCGTCCGTATGGAAACATCGCCAGAAGATATCCACGGCATGCACGCGGCCAAGGGTGTCCTGACGGCGCGCGGTGGGATGACGAGCCATGCCGCGGTGGTTGCGCGCGGCATGGGCCGGCCTTGCGTCTCTGGTGCGGGCAGTGTTGCGATTGATGCCAAGGCGCGCATATTCCGGGTGGGCGGGCGCGAAGTGCGCGAAGGCGACATCATCACGATTGACGGCAGCTCTGGTGAGGTCATGGCGGGCGAAGTGCCGACGGTGCAGCCAGAATTGTCGGGCGATTTCGCATCCCTTATGGTCTGGGCAGATGCCATGCGGCGGATGAAGGTGCGTGCGAACGCCGAAACCCCTGCCGATTGCAGGATCGCCCGCGATTTCGGGGCAGAGGGCGTTGGCCTTTGCCGCACCGAACATATGTTTTTCGAGGCGTCGCGGATCACGGCTGTCCGCCAGATGATCCTTGCGGAGGATGAGGCCGGGCGGCGCGTGGCGCTTGCCAAATTGCTCCCCGAACAACGCGCAGATTTCAAGGGCATTTTTGAAGTGATGGCAGGATTGCCGGTCACAATCCGCTTGCTCGACCCGCCCTTGCATGAATTCTTGCCGACCGAGGAGGCTGATTTTGCGGCAGTGGCGGAGGCTGCGGGGGTCAGCATTGATACGCTCAAACGTCGCGCGTCCGAACTCCATGAATTCAATCCGATGCTGGGCCACCGGGGCTGTCGTCTTGGCGTGACTTATCCCGAGATTTACGAAATTCAGGCGCGGGCCATTTTTGAAGCCGCTTGTGATCTGGATGTGTCGCCAATCCCAGAAGTGATGGTCCCGCTCGTCGCCACCAGGCGCGAACTCGAACTGATGAAGGACGTGATTGATCGCACGGCAGAGGCCGTCTTTGCCGAACGCGGCAAGCGGATCGTCTATCTGGTCGGCACGATGATCGAACTGCCGCGCGCTGCGCTTGTCGCGGGGCAGATTGCGGAAGTTGGAGAGTTTTTCAGTTTTGGGACCAATGATCTCACCCAGACAACGCTTGGTGTCTCCCGCGATGATGCCGCGCGCTTCCTGGGGACTTATGTCGATAAGGGCATTTATGATCGCGATCCGTTCGTTTCTCTCGATGTTGAAGGCGTAGGAGAATTGGTCAAAATTGCCGCTGAACGGGGCAGGGCGACCCGCCCTGACATCAAATTGGGCATTTGCGGCGAACATGGCGGTGATCCGGCAAGCATCTCCTTTTGCGAAAGCGTCGGTCTCGACTATGTGTCGGCCTCGCCGTACCGTGTCCCCATCGCCCGTCTAGCGGCGGCACAGGCGGCGTTGACGAAGAGGCCCTGACAAAAAAATTACCATTCACCGGCGCAGAGCATCATTTCGCCGCAATTTAATGGTGTAGATTCCATCCAATACATGAGTCGCGCCGGGGCGTAGGGCTATGTGGTTGGCCAAATGATCGGCGTTGGTCTGGGAATTATGCTATGAAACAGATCGTCCCATATTGCGGATTGGCGTTCACGGCGCTTGGGGCCCTGCTGCTCTCTGCGCAAGGCAACGCACAGCCAGAACCGGCTCAACCTTTGCCGGCGCTGACAATGATCCAGCCTGGCCAATGGGAATTCCGCTCCGCCGATGATGCGTCTGCAAACAAAAGCTTCTGCGTCATTGATGCGCGGGTGTTGCTGCAAATGCGGCACAAAGGGCTAGCATGCAGCCGGTATGTGATCGCCAATGGCGCAAAGGAAGCCACCGTCCATTATTCCTGCCCCAATGCTGGAAATGGCCGAACGACGGTGCGCGTGGAAACGCCGCGCCTCGTGCAGGTGCAATCGCAGGGCATTGCCGAAAATGCGCCGTTTTCCTTTTCCGCCGAAGGCCGCCGCACCGGTGCCTGTGCCGCAACGCTAAGCCGCTTGCAGCGTTAGGGTCTTCTTAACCCAAATAGTCGATACCTTGTTTTGCGCCTCAGCTTTTGGCGCATTCTCTCCCTAAATGGTCGTAAGACTGTACTGGGCCGTCTTTCGGGGCGGCCTTTTTTTTGGGTAAGGGCATCATTCGTTTGCTTGCGCTTCGACGTCCATCGGCATAGCGGGTTGCTATCATGTCTATGCCACACGCTTCACCGAATGCCGCTGCGATCGTCCTGCTGTCCGGCGGGCTGGATTCGATGGTTTCTGCGGCGATGGCGCGCGCTGCTGGCTACCGGATTTTTGCCCTGACGATTGATTATAATCAGCGGCACCGGATCGAATTGGATGCAGCGGCGAAAATTGCGGCTGTTCTTGGCGCGGAACGCCATATTGCCATGCCGCTTGATTTGAGCCGTTTTGGCGGGTCGGCACTGACCGACAGCAGGATTGATGTGCCAAAATCAGGTGTCGAGCCCGGTATTCCTGTCACCTATGTTCCGGCGCGCAACAGCATTTTTCTGTCGCTTGCGCTCGGTTGGGCCGAAGCCGTTGGTGCGCGCGATCTGGTGATCGGGATCAATGCGCTCGATTATTCCGGATATCCTGATTGCCGCCCGGCCTTTGTTTCGGCCTTTGAGGCTATGGCCGTGCAGGCAACGAAAGCGGGGAATGATGGGGAGCGTTTCACCGTCCACGCTCCGCTGGTCAATATGTCCAAGGCAGATATTGCCCGCGCCGCCAATGATCTAGGCCTTGACGCGGGGATGAGCTGGTCCTGCTATGATCCCACACCAGCCGGGCAGCCCTGCGGCGCGTGCGATAGTTGCCGGTTGCGGGCCAAGGGATTTGCCGAGGCCGGATTGATCGATCCGGCGCAATCATGACCTACGCGGTCAAGGAAATTTTCCTGACGCTACAAGGCGAAGGGGTGCAGTCTGGCCGCCGCGCGGTGTTTTTGCGCTTTGCGGGGTGCAATCTGTGGTCGGGTCGGGAGGCGGACCGGGCGACGGCAATTTGCACATTTTGCGACACGGACTTTGTTGGAACCGACGGGGCCGGGGGCGGAAAATTTGCAGATGCGGACGCACTGGCGGCGGCAGTTGCTGCGTTCTGGAATGGCGGCGGCGGGACGCCCTATGTCGTTATCACCGGCGGCGAACCCATGTTGCAACTTGATGATCCGCTGGTCGCCGCGCTCCACCATAACGGCTTTGAAATCGGGGTTGAAAGCAACGGCACCATTGCCGCCGTCCCTGGCATCGACTGGCTATGCATCAGCCCCAAGGCAGGGTCTGTCGTCGTCCAGAAATCAGGCGACGAATTGAAACTTGTTTGGCCGCAACCCGGCAGCGATTGGGCGGATATGGAAAGCTGGGATTTTGGCGCGTTCCTGATCCAGCCGATGGACAATGCACAAGGCGCGGCCAATGTGCAGGCGGCGATCCGCTTCGTCATGGACAATCCGAAATGGCGGCTCAGTTTGCAGAGCCATAAGACGCTCGGCTTGCCCTAACTTGTGCCGTTCACGAACCAGCGGCTAACCCCGCAGGCTGCGACATATTTGCCCTTTGCGTCCCAGCACTCAGCATCCATTCTGGGTGTTTCGGTAAAAATCCGGAATGTGCGCATCACGGGTTGAAATTGCTGTTCGCCAAACGGTTTCAGGCTGTTACGAATCTCTTGAAGCCGCTCGACGGCTAATGTTCCTAGGCTGCCTTTTGGCGTGAAGAGCGCACGTTTGCCGATGCGGCCCGCCGTTTCACAAAAACCCAGCTGCCCGCGCACCGTTGAATAAGAACTGATTATTTTTGTGTTGAAACTGTCGAGCGCGGATTGCGCTGCCCGCAGCGGTTTTTTTGTTCGTTTGAAATAATTGGTGAGCGCGGTGAAGGTCACTGCCAACTCTGCCTTATGGTTGCCCAGCATCGCATTATAATTGTCGGTGACCCGCAGTGCGGGTTCAAACTGGCATTGGAGCGCGGCAAGGTTGAGCGCGGACCGCAAATGCCACGTTTGCACCGCGCGCACTTCAGCGGGCGTGGCCCCTGTCATCGGGATGTCAAATGCGGGGTCGAGCGTCAGCAGCGGCGCGCCGGAATAATCGATCGTCTTCCACAATATCTGGGCTTGCGCGGGCGATGTCGCCGCCAACGCAGCAATCAATGCCGCAAAAATTGTTCGGGTTACGCGCATGATGTCAGCCTTCATCGAGAGACTATTGGCTGCACAGCCTTAACGGCGAATGGACAAAAGAAAAGGGCCGCCCAGTTTCCCGGACGGCCCCAATCATCAGTAACGCGGTAAAGCGATTACTTAGCAGCTTCAGCCGGAGCAGCAGCAGCCGCATCAGCAGCTGGTGCAGCAGCATTTGCGTCAGCAGCCATCGCATCAGCGCCAGCAGCAGCATCAACGTTGGTCATTGCGTCGTTGGCAGCGCCTTCAACAGCAGCAGCTTCGTTCATTTCAGTCGCGTTCGCGTCAACAGCAGCTTCCTGCTTGTTGCAAGCAGCAACAGTCAGACCAGCAGCAGCAACGAGCGATACAATCATCAGCTTTTTCATAATATTCAACTCCCAAGGTAAAAAAGATCTGGTTAGCTTCAACCACTAATTACCCAAATCGTGGTGGACATTAAACGATTTCTATCCGCCGCTCAAGCGTTTTTGTTATAAGTTCCCAAATCATTGATAAACGTAGGAAAATTTCTCAACAATGCCGAATCGATGGCAGGCATGTCGGCTTTGCAGCCCAGTTTTCTCAGGCTGGTGACCGCAAAATCGGGCAGCCCGCACGGGATGATCCCGGCAAAGTGTGACAGGTCTGGCGCGACGTTGATCGAAAATCCGTGCAGTGTCACCCAGCGCCGCACGCGCACGCCAATCGCCCCGATCTTGGCCTCAGCGCCGCCATCATTGGTCCAGATGCCGATCCGGCCCGGCGCGCGCCATGCGTCGATGCCAAGATCAGCCAGCGTTGCGATCATCCACCCTTCAAGCGCATGAACAAAATTGCGGACGTCCTTGCCGCGCGTGTTGAGGTTGACCATGACATAGCCGACCCGTTGACCCGGTCCGTGATAAGTATATCGCCCGCCGCGTCCGGCAACATGAACCGGGAATTGCGGGTTCAGCAATTCTGCGGGGTCCGCGCTGGTTCCGGCGGTATAAAGCGGCGGATGTTCAAGCAGCCATATCTGTTCGCGTGCATCCCCGTTGGCAATTGCCGCTGCCCGGTCCCCCATCGCCGCCAGCGCATAGGCATATTCAACCAAAGTCTGGCCGGTTTTCCATTCAAAATCCTGCACGATATCTACCGTCATCATTGCCCATTCAGCTTTTTGGATGCGTCAATCAAGGGGTGGGTGATTGCCCGCACCGCGACCTTGGCCTAAGCTTTACCGAACACGGATGGCGGGATGAAGTATGAAACTGAATTATAATGAAGTCTGGGATGATGTGGTGGCCATGTTCAAGGCGCAGAGCGATCTTGTGCTGGTGCTGGCTGGCGCGCTGATTTTTCTGCCGTCGCTGGCGCAGTCCTGGTTCGTGCCGCCTCCCGAGATCAAAGGCTTTGATCTCAACGCGATCAAGGCGATGACTGAATATTATAGCGACAATGCCCTTGTTCTGGTCGCATGCGCCATTCCGGTTATGCTCGGCACGGGTGCTTTGTTCGCCTTGTTGCTCGATAGCGCGCGGCTGACCGTTGGAGAGGCGATTGCCAAGGCGGCCAGGCTTCTGGTCGCTTTTTTCGTGCTTGGGCTCCTGATCCGGATCGCCATTGGCGTTGGATTGGCGTTGCTGATCGTGCCCGGCGTCTATTTCGCGGCCCGGTCCTGCCTGGCTGAACCGGCGATGATGGCCGAAGGGCAGTCGAACCCGCTGATCGCCTTGCAGCGGTCGTTTGAACTGACCCGGGGGAATGGCTGGCTGATCGTAGGAATTTCGCTGATCTTCATTGTCGCAACGACGGTCGCTACATCGGCGGCCTCGGCGATTATCGGCATCGCGGCGTCCCTGCTGTTGCCAGTCGCCGGGGCAAAGATCGTCGCAAAACTGTTGCTGGCCGTTTCGACCTGCCTGATGGCGACAATCGTCGCGGTGCTGGCTGCGGCGATTTACCGTCAGCTTTCCGGGTCACCAAACAAGGGGATCTGAGGCGCGCAATTTTTTGGCAAAATGCCGATGAGCCTTGGGTCGGGAAAAGTTTCGACGGTCCGTTCATAGGCGACAAAGCCTGCTCTGCGATAGAAATCCAGCGCAGATGCGCCGTCCAATGTGCAGGTGTGCACCCACACCCGGTCGGTGTCTGGGCGCCATGCAGAAGCAAGGGCATGGGCCATCAACCAGCGTCCGTGGCCTTGCCCGGCCAGTTCGGGAACAAGACCAAAAAAGGCAAGCTCGCACTGCTTGGCGGTTCTGAAGTCCAGTTCCAATATGCCAATCTCGATGCCGGACGGGTCAACAACTGCCCACAGCATGATATCTGGATGATGCAGGATCGCGGAAAGCTTTTCATCGTCCATCACCAGTCGTGAAAACCACAGCCACGGTGATCCGATCCGCTTGAACAACGTCCGGTATTTCTCTGGATGGGTGGAGTTCCAGCGCACAAGCCGCAGCGGCGATTCGGGAAGGGCACGCAGCTTTGGCCGGACCGTCATCTCCAAGGCTGTGACGATGGTGGCGAGATCGCCGGGGGCAACCGGGGTCAGGCCCATCTTGCCTCGGGTGGCAGGCTCATCAGAATCGCATCGATATTGCCGCCGGTTTTCAGGCCGAACAACGTGCCGCGGTCATAAACCAGATTGAACTCGGCATATCGCCCGCGCCAGATAAGTTGCTGTTCCTTGTCGGCTGGGCTGAACGGCATCATCATCCGGCGGCGGACGAGTTGCGGGAATATGTCCAGAAACGCTTCGCCAACGTCGCGGGTAAAGGCAAAATCATCGTCGAAATCATTTTCCAGATGGTCATAGAAAATTCCGCCGACGCCCCGGTGCACGTTGCGGTGGGGAATCCAGAAATAATCGTCGGCCCATTTTTTGAAGCGCGGGTAATGCCCCGCATCATGCGGGTCGCACGCTTGTTTGAGGCGCGCGTGGAAATCGGCTGTGTCTTCTTCGTATGGTATCGGCGGGTTGAGGTCAGCCCCACCGCCGAACCAGCGTTTTTGCGTGACCAGAAAGCGCATGTTCATATGGACGGCGGGGACGTGTGGATTGGCCATATGGGCGACAAGGCTGATCCCGGTGGCGAAAAATGCCGGGTCTTCATCCGCGCCGTGGATCGATTTTGCAAAGTCCCCCGCAAAAGTTCCGCCAACGGTTGAAACATTCACCCCGACTTTTTCAAACACTTTGCCCTTCATCAAACCTTGCACGCCGCCACCACCTTTGGCGTCGGGATCATCGTCCCGGTTCCAGCACGTATAGGTAAATGTAGATTCGCTGCCCGCTTCGCGCTCGATCGATTCGAATTCCGCGCAAATTCTGTCCCGCAACGATTCAAACCAGCCGCGTGCGGCTAGTTGCTGGTCATCAAGTTGAATCACGCGGGGAGTCCTTCTGTCTGGCGCAACGCTTCGGCCAGCGCGATGCCAGTCGCCACTGCAACATTCAAGGACCGCATGGCCGGTGCCAAAGGAATGCG
>JANNWX010000307.1:0-6244 GCA_031409315.1 Sphingomonadales bacterium
AGTTGAAATCAGCTTCAGTCTCGCCGGGGAAGCCGACAACGAAGGTTGAGCGGATGGTGATGTCGGGGCAGATGTCGCGCCATTTGTGAATGCGTTCCAACACTTTTGCTTCGTTTGCGGGCCGCTTCATCGCCTTCAAAACTGATGGCGCAGCGTGCTGAAAAGGGATGTCGAGGTAGGGCGTGATCAGCCCCTCGGCCATTAGCGGTATCACCTGATCGACATGGGGATAGGGATAGACGTAGTGGAGCCGCACCCATGCGCCGAGGGAGCCAAGTTCACGCGCCAGATCGGTCATGTGCGCGCGCACAAGTTTTTTGTGGGAGTCTTTGGGGCCCTGCCATTCACGGGCTTGGTGCTTGATATCGACGCCGTAAGCCGAAGTGTCCTGACTGATGACGAGCAATTCTTTCGTGCCCGCCGCGACCAGTTTTTCGGCTTCGCGCAAGATGGCGTCGGGGCGACGCGATACAAGATCGCCGCGAATGCTGGGGATGATGCAAAAAGCACAGCGGTGGTTGCAGCCTTCCGAAATCTTCAAATAGCTATAATGACGCGGGGTCAGTTTCAGGCCGCCTTCGGGCACCAAATTGATAAAGGCATTGACAGGCATCGGGGCGGCTTCATGGACTGCGCCAACCACCGCTTCATATTGATGCGCGCCGCTGATCGCCAACACCTTGGGGAAGCGCGCGCGGATCATCTCGGCCTCATTACCCAAACAACCGGTGACGATGACCCGGCCATTTTCGGCCAAAGCCTCGCCAATGGCTTCAAGGCTTTCTTCCTTGGCGGAATCGAGAAATCCACAGGTGTTGACCAGAACGACGTCGGCACCTTCATAATCAGGGGACAGGCCGTAACCGTCGCTGCGCAATTTGGTCAAAATGCGTTCGCTGTCGACCAAAGCCTTAGGACAGCCGAGCGAAACCATGCCGACTTTGGGCGCAGAGGGAAGAATTGTTGCCATGTTGGGGCCGCGCATAGGCCGGTTTGAGCAAATTGTCACCCGCGGGCGGGCAAATGCTTCAACGGATCAACTGGGGTGCGCTTTTGTCGGAGCTGGAAATTAAGCAGCGGGCTTGCCCCGGTGCCCGCGCGACCGATATGTTGCCCGCGCAGAACCGATTGGCCGCGCGTCACACTGGCCAGTGATATCCGGCCATAGGCACTGATCCAGCCCTCACCGTGACGGATCAGTATGACACCGCCAAATCCGGCCACATCATCGCCGACAAAGGCCACAATACCGTCAGAGCTGGCGAGCACCGGACTGTTTTGCAACACGGCAATGTCGATGCCGTCATTCACCGTTCCCGATCCTGCGGGGCCAAAGCGACCCACAACACGCCCAGCGGCCGGCCACCCGAATCCACCGGCAAAACGGGAGGGTTCGTTCACCGCGATTGTCGGGGCAAGCGGGCGGGTCGGCTGCCCAGTCTCACCAGTGGCAACACCTATGCCGTCAAACGCTGGTTCACCCCCCGTTAGAATATCGTCAATGTCGAGTTTGAAAGCGGCAGCCCGTTGTTCGATGGGCGTTTCACGGACGTTGGCAAGTTCTGGCAAGGCGAG
Organism: Sphingomonadales bacterium; assembly: GCA_031409315.1. Classification (GTDB taxonomy): domain Bacteria; phylum Pseudomonadota; class Alphaproteobacteria; order Sphingomonadales; family Sphingomonadaceae; genus Aquisediminimonas. The sequence continues at coordinate 1,576 of JANNWX010000307.1, forward strand.
GCGCTGCCCAACGCGCAAAGTGAACGGCTCTTCCAACCCATTTAGCGCGATAATCTCGCCCCACCCCACCTGATAAGCGCGGGCAATGGCAATGCCAGTCTCGCCGCCACTGACGCGGTGATACTGCCCCCCTGGAACGATCAGTCTTTGGCCGGGGCGAATGACAAAAGGCGCTTCAATCGCGTTGGCGCGGGCGAGTGCCTCAGACCCAGCACCTGTCTGTTCGCCAATCCCGCGTAATGTGTCGCCGGGTTGTACAATATACTCGCTGCTGTTGATCACCCGGGAATTGGCGGCAACAGGCCGCATTTCCCAGATCGGCACTTCGTTGAACAGGGTATCGATGTCGGTTTCAAGCCTTGGCTGACTAACCGGCGGTGCTTCCTGCGGGGCAATACCGCGCGGAATACAAGCCGATACAAGCACGCAACTGCCAAGTGCCAAAATTGTTTGCAAGCGCCGCATTGCGACCGGCTTAACCGGCAGGCGAGTCCACGTCAAAGCATCGCGCCAAAACGGACAGGCTTTCCCGGTGAGTCAGATCAAGATGGAGCGGCGTGACCGCAATAAAGCCCTCACTTATTGCTTCCAGATCGGTTGAATGGGCGGGCGTTTCGCGCGCACCACCAAGTGAGAACCAGTGATAATCATAACCACGCGGGTCGGTGTTGGTCACAATCTGCAACCGGCCATAATCGCGAAAGCCCTGTTCTACGACCCGTGTTCCCTTGACCGCATCAGGCGCCACCGCAGGAAAATTTATGTTAATCAAGGTGTTTGGCGGCATTGCGACGTTGAGTATGGACCGTAACGTTTGTTCACCCCAGCTTTCAGAACAGGCAAACGACACTTCGTCGCCCAATCCTTCCCGGTTATAGGCTTGGCTAAGTGCAATTGATCGCACACCAGCGAGTGTCCCTTCCATCGCGGCAGAAACAGTCCCCGAATAGGTGACATCTTCGGCCATATTCGCCCCGCGATTGACGCCGGACAGGATCAGGTCCGGTTTGGCGCCCACCATGATCTTTCCGAGCGCCAACATGACCGAATCAGTCGGTGTGCCGGTCACGCTGAACCGGCGGTCGCTATGCTGTCGGATACGCACTGGGCGGGTCAGGGTCAACGAATGGCCTGCTCCCGATTGTTCTTCGGACGGTGCAACAATCCAAATATCATCCGACAATGACCGCGCGATTTTTTCAAGCGCAAGCAGCCCCGGCGCGTTGATCCCGTCATCATTGGTGAGGAGAATGCGCATCAGGCAGGCGTGATCTTTGTCATCCCGCCCATATAAGGCAGCAGCGCGGACGGAACTGTGACACTGCCATCCGCTTCCTGATAATTTTCGATGACGGCAACCAAAGCGCGGCCAACTGCGAGGCCTGATCCGTTGAGCGTGTGGATGAAGCGCGTGCCTTTCTCTCCTTCTGGGCGGTAGCGCGTGTTCATCCGCCGCGCTTGGAAATCGCCGCAATTTGAACAGCTTGAGATTTCGCGGTAACGGCCTTGTCCGGGCAGCCAGACCTCAAGGTCAAAGGTTTTCTGCGCCGAAAAGCCCATGTCTCCAGTGCAGAGCAGCATCCGGCGGTAGGGCAGTTCGAGGCGTTCAAGCACGGCCTCCGCACAGGCGGTCATCCGTTCATGCTCGGCGTCAGAATCCTCTGGGCGGGTGATTGAAACAAGCTCAACCTTATCAAATTGATGCTGACGGATCAGCCCGCGTGTGTCCTTGCCAGCCGCTCCTGCTTCTGAACGGAAACACGGCGTAAGCGCGGTAAACCGGAGTGGAAGGGTGGTGTCGGCAAGGATATCGCCGCTGACAATGTTGGTGAGCGATACCTCTGCGGTGGGGATCAACCAGCGGCCATCGGTCGTCTGGAACGAATCCTCGGCGAATTTGGGCAATTGCCCGGTGCCAAAAAATGCCTCGTCCCGCACCAGCAAAGGAGGGGCGACCTCCTGATAGCCGAACTCCGTGGTGTGGGTATCAAGCATGAATTGGCCCAGCGCCCGCGCCAACCGCGCGACGCCGCCGCGTAGATAGGCAAAGCGCGCGCCCGATACTTTTTGCGCGGTTTCAAAATCAAGGCCGAGGGGCGCACCAATGTCAAAATGCTCACGCGGGGTGAAGGCGAAATTGCGGATCGACCCGCGCGTGTGAACGATTGCGTTGTCGGCCTCATCCTTGCCTTGTGGGACAGAGGGGTGTGGGAGATTGGGGATGGCGGCGAGTAACGCATCCAAACGCGCATTGTCGTCAACCAGCTTTTCAGCGGCAGCCAGCTTTTGAGCAACATCAATCGACTGTGTTTTGAAATTCAGCGCTTCGTCTGTGTGGCCTTGCCCTTGGCTTGCCAATTGTCCGTAAAATGCGGAAAGCTTCTTTCGTTCAGCGCGCAACTGCTCAATTTCTGCCATTCTTTCACGCTTGCTAGCGTCAAAGCCAAGGACGAGTTGTGATTGCGCCTCCACCCCCCGACGCGCGAGTGCAGCGTCAAAAGCATCGGGGTTTTCGCGGATAAATTTAATATCGTGCATGGGGGCTGGCTATGCCGCGTGATGTTGGAATTCGCAACGCCCAAAACCAATGTCATTGCGAGCAAAGCGAAGCAATCCAGTGAGTATCGCCGGGACTGGATTGCTTCGCGTTGCTCGCAAAGACGATTCTATTGGCCAACCCAAAAGAACACCCCCGGCCCGACGGCCAGAGGTGTTCCTTTTATTGCATAATGAAGGCGTTATGCGGCCAGTTTCTTCGTCAACCGCCGCCGCGCGACCAAAGCGGCTGCACCTGCGCCGAACAGCAGGATCATTGGCGGGGCAGGAACATCCGTTCCGCTTGATGATCCGTTCGACGACGATCCGTTGCTCGACGAGGATGTGGAGCTGGACGAGGACGTCGACGATGTTGTGCCACCAAAGCTTGACGAACTGCTCGTCGCACCCGACGATGTTGATGAAGACGTTGACGACGAAATGCCGCTCGATGTGCTGGTCGATGACGAAATGCCACTCGACGTAGACGACGATGTCGAAGACGAAACGCCGCTAGACGTCGAAGAAGACACGCCAGAAGATGTCGATGACGACGATCCACCGGTTGAAGACCCGCCCGTTGACGTTGACGTCGAAGAACCACCCGTTGAGGTCGAAGATCCGCCTGTTGACGTTGAGGAGCCTCCGGTGGACGATCCGCCAGTCGATGTCGACGACCCGCCGGTAGATGAGGTGCTGCTGACGCCGCCCGATGTGGAGCTTACGCCGCCCGTCGATGTGCTTGATCCGCCGGATGTGCTGCTAACGCCGCCGGTCGAGGTTGACGAACTTGAGCCGCCCGAACCACCAGAAGAGGTTGATCCGCCCGACGTGCTGGTGCTGCCGCCCGAAGTTGATCCGCCGCTTGATGTTGAAGAAACGACGATGCTGCCACCGCCTCCGCTGCCACCACCAAAGAAGCCGCCGCCAACAAATCCGCCGCCGCCAAATCCGCCTGATCCGCCGATAACAACAGCGCCGCCGCCACTCCCGCCTGAAAAGCTGCCGCCTTCGGGCAAATAAGGTTCAGGCATCGGCACGGGTGTTGATAATGTAATGGCTTGTGGTGCGCATGACATCTGGGTTGTGGTCGTTGTGACGCGCCGAATCCGCTTCACGACTTTGCGCTGCGCCGCCTTATGGGCAACCCGTTTGCGGGCGATCTTTTTATATTTGGGCGCATGGGAATAAGAGGCGCGCGGCGAGGCATCGACTGCCTGCATCGCACCACCACCAATGATCGCGCCGCCACATGCGCAAGCGCAAAGTTTTGCAAGGGCCATCCGTACGGACATAACAATCTCTTTCCCATTTACCTGCCAGATCGTCTGCAGGTGTTGCGATGGATGCATCTGCCCAGAAGACAGAAATAGCTGCAACCGCATTAACCGTGATTCATGCAGCTAATGACGAATTGACATTCATGTTCGCCAAACCAAGATGGTTAATGTGCCATTGAGGGTCTGTTTTGGCTCCAATTGCGACTTATTGAAGCCTCAAGCGCCACTGCGCAGCGTGTGCCCAAGTATCGGCAAGCGCGAAATGAATGTCGATTCGTAACGCCCGATATTCGCCGATCATTAAATGACCACCAAATGAAAATGCCAGCTTGTGCGCCCTACTGACCCTAGTTATAGGCGCGTCCAGCACGGGCAGGGACAGCAAAAATGCTGGCCGGTCTCTATGGGAGAGTATTGATGGCGTCGTCAGGCGTAAGCAGCGAGTCGACCAATCTGGCGGCTGGCAAACCGGTGGCTGGTGTCACTTATGACGTGACAGATGATTATCGGCCAACCGAGCAAGAGCCGTTCATGAGTGCACGTCAATTGGCGTATTTTCGTAAAAAACTGGTCGACTGGAAAGAGTCCATTTTGCGTGAGTCGCAAGATACATTGGATACGCTGCAAAATGAGCCGTTAAGAGAGCCAGACATTACCGACCGAGCATCAAGCGAAACCGATTGGTCGATCGAATTGCGCACCCGTGACCGCCAGCGCAAGCTTATCTCAAAGATTGATTCTGCGCTGCGCCGCATTGAAGACGGCGAATATGGCTATTGCGAAGTATCGGGCGAGGCGATTTCTCTTGGGCGTCTAGAGGCGCGCCCGATTGCCACAATGACAGTCGAATCGCA
>JANNWX010000308.1:0-6769 GCA_031409315.1 Sphingomonadales bacterium
GGCCACGATCAAGGCGCCGACGCTGGTTATGTGGGGGGAAGAGGATAATCTTATCCCAGTGTCCTCGGCGCGCTGGTTTGCTTCGGCGATTCCCGGTTCGAAACTGATCGTCTATCCCGGCATCGGCCATATTCCGATGGAGGAAGTGGCGGACCAATCGGCAGCGGACGTTGACGCGTTTCTGACAGGCGCGTTGTCGGCGAAGTAAAATTATTTCGATAATAGCCGAAACATTCTTGACTCACCCTAATTGATTCGATATTTCCAGAATAGTCGAATCAATTAGGGTCTGCGATGGTCAAACTCAACTCAAAGTCGGTCGTAGACCAACTCGCGGCGCTGGCACAGGAACATCGGCTCGCCTTGTTCCGGTTGCTGGTTCAGGCAGGACCAGCCGGGCTTGCTGCGGGTGCGATTGCCGAGGCGATGGCCGTTCCCGCGTCGTCACTGTCGTTTCACCTTGCGCATATGGAACGGGCCGGGATCATATCGCGTGAACGGCGGGGGCGGTCGCTCCTCTACTCGGCTGACTTTACCGCGATGGGCGCGCTGGTCGGCTATCTTACCGAAAATTGTTGCGGCGGAACGGTCTGCGTGCCGACAAAAGCTTGCACCATTGAAGAAGAAAGGCATGTCGCATGAAAAGGATGCATCTCCACGTCGGGGTCGAAAATCTTACGCAGTCCGTTGACTTCTACTCCGCGCTTTTCGCAGCGGAGCCAACGGTCCGGAAAGATGATTATGCTAAATGGATGCTTGAAGATCCGCGTGTCAATTTTGCCATTTCGCAAAAATGTGGTGCCGTAAAGGGCATTGAACATGTTGGCATCCAGGTCGAAACTGGCGCAGAATTGGCCGAGGTTCACACGCGTTTGTTGGCGGCTGGACGCCCGGTGTTTGAAGAAGGCGCAACAACCTGTTGCTATGCCAAGTCGGAAAAGAACTGGGCCACCGATCCCGACGGCGTGGTTTGGGAAACGTTTCTGACCAATGGAGAGGAGACCCGTTACGGTGATAAGCAGCAAGTCGAGATGGCGGTTTCTCATCTGGTAGCAGCAAACGCCACGCCTGCCACCTGCTGCGCGCCGGATGCATTATGAGCGTGTTGCCCTATAATGTGCTGTTCCTGTGCACCGGAAATTCGGCACGCAGCATCATGGCCGAAGCGATATTAGCGCGGATCGGATTGGGCAAGTTCAACGCATTTAGTGCGGGTAGCCAGCCCAAGGGCGCGGTCCATCCTGCCGCACTCCATGTGCTGGAAATGCTCAATCACCCTATCGACGGGTTCCGTTCCAAAAGCTGGGAAGAATTTGCTCGGGTAGGCGCGCCAAAGCTCGACTTCGTGTTCACAGTCTGTGATAATGCCGCAAATGAAGTTTGTCCGGTCTGGCCGGGCCAACCGATGAGCGCGCATTGGGGCTTGCCCGACCCGGCTGCGGTCGACGGTAATGATGCCGAAATTGCCGCTGCCTTCAACGATGCCTACCGGATGCTGACGAACCGTATCAGCATTTTTGCTGCACTTCCGCTGTCTGAAATTGACAAGCTGAGCCTGCAAAAGCGTCTCGACAGCATCGGAAAGCAATCGCCAGTATGAGACGGGCACTGATCGCCGAGGCAATCGGAACGGCATTGCTGGTCGCGACGGTCATCGGCTCTGGCATCATGGCACAGCGGTTGTCGGACGGAAATGATGCGCTGGCGTTGCTCGGTAATACAGCGGCTACCGGGGCGGTGCTCTACGTGCTTATCACGGTGCTTGGGCCTATTTCGGGTGCCCACTTCAATCCGGTTGTGACATTGTTTCTGGGTGAGCGGCGGCAGTGGCTGCCCTATATTGCCGTGCAGATTGGTGCGGCGATCCTTGGCGCGGTTCTGGCCCATGTGATGTTCGGTCTTGATCCAGTAAAAGCCGGTATCAATGCACGCACTGGCTATGGCCAGTGGTTGGGTGAGGGGGTTGCGACCTTTGGCCTGCTGATGACGATCATTCTGGGCTCAAGGCACAGGCCGGACGCCGTGCCCGGCTTGGTCGCGCTTTGGATTGTCGCGGGCTATTGGTTTACCTCATCTACCAGCTTTGCTAATCCAGCGGTCACAATCGCCCGCGCCTTTACCGACAGTTTTGCCGGAATCCGACTTATCGACACGCCAGGCTTCGTTGCGGCGCAATGTATCGGTGGCGCGTTGGCATTTGTCGTCGGGCGTTGGCTTGTCGCGGCGGAGAAGGACTAATCAGGGTCAGGACAGGCCTGCCACCAATTCATCGCCCAACCACATTCCGAGCAATGTCCCGCCTGTTTCAATCGCGGCTTCGCGTCCGGCGCTGTTATCTAGGGCCGCGCAAAGCGTACCAAATGTTGCCTCACCCGCCATTGTCGCCAAGGCTTCGGCTTCTCCGGCGTTACAAATTCGGAAATGCGGGGAAAATCCCTTGCGCCATACCCTGATATGCTGCGTGATTTCATAGATGACGGACGGGGGCGGTGTTCGTTGATCGGCTATGGCCTGCCAGATTTCGGTGCAATTGGTGCGGATCGGCGCTGTGCAGAGACTATTTACGAAAGTCAGGCCTGCCGCGTCCATATCACCACCCTCTGCGATATATGCTTGCACGTCGGTGAGCGTGACGGGATTTTGATCTACGCTGGCAAAGGCGTTTTGCATCGCCCATTCGAGCCACGCCAGCTCGGCGATTTCCGGATCGTCGGGGAATAGGGTGGCTAACGTCACATCAAATCCCATGCCGTAATCATCCAGAGTCCAGCTGCTGGGCGGGTTGAGGATCGCGTGCTGACGCGCGGCCGTGTCAAAGGCTTCGTCGCCAATCCAGCTCCATGTCTTTTCAAAACAGTTGCGCAGACAATCGATCAAACGCGACCGATAGGCAGAGCGATAAATGCCAAACCGCGTTTCTGCATCGGTGCCAAAGATGGCCTCATCGGGCGCGGCATCATCAAGAATGAGGTCACAAAATTCTTGCTGGAGCGCGGCCAGTTTCACGCGGCGTTGGTCAGTTCTGGCGAAGCATGGGCGCGGGCAATATCCAGTTCGGCAAGCAGCACGCCAAGCGGGGGAATATCGTCGTCACGTTCGATCATGGTTGCAACACTGGTAAATTTGCGGCTGGCACGGGCATAAAGCGCCCATACCGGATCGCATACCGGCGCATCATGCGTATCGATCAACATGCCGTGACCTTCGCTGTGACCAGCCAGATGAATTTGCCGGACGCGGTCTGCGGGCATGCCGTCTAGAAAATCATCCGGATCAAATCCGTGATTGGTTCCGCTGACATAGATATTGTTGACGTCCAGCAGCAGGAAACATCCGGCGCGTTCGCACATGGCGGAAAGGAATTCCCATTCGGTCATATCGGCATCGGGAAAAGCAATATAGCTCGACGGATTTTCAAACAACATCGGGCGCTCAAGCACGTCTTGGGCATGACTGATATTTGCGCACACTCTGTCAAGCGCGGCCTCGGTATAGGGAAGCGGCAACAGGTCGTGGGTGTTAAATCCGCCTGTGCCGGTCCAGCACAGATGGTCGGAAACCCACAGCGGCTCGATCCGGTCAGCCAGAGTTTTGAGCGCGGACAGATAGTCTTCGTTCAAACCATCTGTGGCTCCAATCGACATTGAAACGCCGTGCAGAGCGACAGGATAACGGGCACGCACGGCTTCCAGCGTATGGAGCGGTCTGCCGCCAGCGCGCATGAAATTTTCTGAAATGACCTCGACGAAATCGACGGGCACATCGGTCGTCAAAAAATCTGCATAATGTTCCTTACGCAGACCAAGGCCAAAGCCGCTAAATTCGGGGATAGTGTGGATCATCGGGTGCGCAGATACTCCGGCAAGCGGGGGATAGGCAACTTGCCGGAATGCCTGTGTCAATCAGCCGATGTCGCCAATCGTGCCGCCGTCTTTCAGGCAGGCGCTTGCCTTCATCGCTTTGAAGCCGTGGCCCTTGCAGACATTCTGGCCTTTGCATTCATTGGCCGTGGTTTTGCAATCCGAATTGCCCTTGCAGCTATGAACGCCGTAGCAATGAACTGTATCTTCGCCTGAAACGGCGCGGCCAGAACTGCCATCAGGCGGCGTGGCCGCGTTTGCCAGTGCGGCAAAGGCGAGCAGGGCAGCTGCTGAAGCAATGCTGGTTGATTTTACAGATGTTGTCATTTTTTCCTCCGGGTAAAAAGGGGGTGTGCCGATATGGCATGACGTCATTCGCGGGCGGGCAGGATTTGGTTACACGATAGATTTGAACTCTTTGTCCTGTAACCATCCCGGCGTTCTATCCGAACTGTCGGTTAGGTCCGCGAAAATTAGCGGGCCGACATAAATATCTGAGGGAGAAATCAATGATCAGCAAAACAAACCAGGCGCTTGTCGCGCTTCTCGCCGCCGCCATCACCACCGGTGCGGCGCAGGCTACACCCGCCAAAAAAGCGACCGAAAAATGCTTTGGTGTTGCCAAGGTCGGCAAGAATGATTGCGCCGCTGGCCCGGGCACAAGCTGTGCTGGAACATCAACCCGCGACTATCAAGGGAATGCGTGGAAACTTGTTCCGGCTGGAACTTGCATCACGATGAAAACGCCTAAGGGCAACGGCTCGCTGACGGCCAAGGCCTGATAAGCCGCATTTCGGACGAAGAGCATATGATGCTGAGCCTTTTCAAAACGATTGATGCCACGCTGGGTCGTTTGCCCGAAGCGGCAGTGCTGCTTTTCGTCCGTATTGCTGTCGGCCATGTTTTCTGGGCTAGTGGCCGCTCCAAAATGGACGGCTGGTTGACGATGCGGCCCGAAACGATTGATCTGTTCCGCGATGAATATCAATTGCCGCTGATTCCGCCAGAGATAGCCGCGCCAATGGCGGCTGCTGGCGAACATATTCTTCCCGTCCTGCTGGTCCTTGGACTGTTCACCCGTTTTTCCGCACTTGGGCTAGTTGTGATGACGTTGGTGATCCAGTTCCTCGTCTATCCCGATGCGTGGTGGACGCAGCATAGTCTTTGGTTGGCGCTGTTGACGGTGATCCTGTGGCGCGGCGGCGGTGGCTGGTCGCTTGACAGATTTGTGTCTAAATCCGGGCGATGAAAACCAATGATCCGTCGCTCGCCCATTTGATGGCACTGGCACAAGCGGGCGATCAGCAGGCATACCGGACTGTGCTGGTTGAATGCCAACGCTGGTTGACGCGGTATTTCGTGCGGCGGATTGCCCCATCGGCGATTGATGATCTGGTGCAGGATACTTTGGTGTCGCTCCACCGCAAACGCGCCAGCTATGATCCGTCGCGACCCTTTCTGCCCTGGCTTGCTGCCATCGCCCGGTTCCGCTGGGTCGATCAGTTGCGCAAGACCTACCGGGCCGATGAAACCGAATTGAATGAAGAATTGACCGCCGATCCACATGATCCCGCGATCATGGCAAAGATCAGCATCGACCGGCTGTTGATGCTGTTGCCCGACGGTCAGGCCTGCGCCATCCGGCTGGTCAAGATTGACGGCCTGTCGATCATCGAGGCAGCACAGCAGTCCGGCCAGTCCGAACCGCTTGTCAAAGTGAATATCCACCGCGGCCTGAAAAGGCTCGCCGCGCTCATCGAAAGCGAATGATCATGCCACACTCCCCGATTGACAGGCTTGTCGATGATCTCAAACCGATCCGCCGGGTCCGCCCCGCCGATGCGCTTATACTGGTGCTGGCTGCTACCGCTACGGCGGTCGGTATCGTTGCCATGCAATATGATTTGCGGCCCGACGTCATGCGCGGAAATCCGCACCCTATCGTCATGATCCGCAGTGGCATGCTGCTGTTGCTGGGTTTTGCCGCGCTTTCGGCTGTGATCACGGCGGCGAGGCCAGGGGTCGGGCAAACCAGCAATGGCTGGCGCTGGGCTTTGGCAGCAGCGGGATTGTTTCCGGTGACTAGCGCCATCCTGTCGGCGCTCAACGGCGGTTTTCCAGCCGATGTGATTGCATCGGAAAGCGGGCCTTGGTGTCTTGGCATCGGCACGATGGGCGCAATGATGATTGGCGGGGTGCTGACACTGTGGTTGCGCCGCGGGGCGCCGACCGATCCATACCGCACTGGCTGGCTTGTCGGCCTTGCCGCAGGAAGCTTTGGCACCTTCGCCTACAGCCTGCACTGCCCCAGCGACACCGTCTATTATATCGGCCTTTGGTATAGCCTTGCCGTAGGGATGTGCGCGGCGCTCGGGCGGTTGATCGTGCCGCATCTGATCCGCTGGTAACATTTACACAGCGGCCCTTACCCGCTAGCGGCGATGGATGGCGATCATCGGCAAGGACAAAAGATAGTGAGTTTTACAGGCAAAGCGTGGCGCTTTTTGGTTACGATCAAAGACGGACTTGTCCTGATTTTCATGCTGCTGTTTTTTGGCGGCGTTTATGCCCTGTTGTCGGCCAGCCCGAACGCCGGGGGCAACAACGGTGGCGCGCTGGTTCTTGCGCTCAACGGCAGTATCGTCGAACAGGCCGAACAAGCTGATCCAGCCGCGCTGCTGAGTGGCGCTGTCCCCATGTCAGGCCAGTACCGACTGCGCGATCTTGTCCATGCGCTTGAAACCGCCGCCAAGGATGATGATATCAAAACGGTGGTCCTTGACCTTGATGGTTTTGCAGGCGGCGGCCAGACCAGCCTCAGCCGGGTTGCAGAGGCGCTGGCCGCTGTGCGCAAAGCCGGTAAACCTGTGCTGTCCTTCGCGACCGGCTATAGCGACGACGCCTATCAA
>JANNWX010000309.1:0-4069 GCA_031409315.1 Sphingomonadales bacterium
TTCTTGATCCGATGCTTGGCAAGCCGGTGGAAATCTATCGCCTTGAAACGCGGGTGGAAGTGGATTTGAAAGTCCGCACGACAACCTGCGCAATCGCCCGCCCGCTCTAAAATCTTATATCATCGCGGTTGATATTACTGGTTCTGCAGGACCGCCGGTGCCTTGGTGCGCCGGATACATTCCAGCTTTCCATTCGCTAGTTTGAAGACCATGTCCGCACGCTCGACAAGTGCGGGCCGGTGCGTGATGGCGATGCGGGTGATGGGAAGCCCGGCGATCATATCCGCGATAACAGCCTCATTCGCTTCGTCCAGATTGGCCGTGCCTTCGTCGAGGAATAGAGCGTCGGGATCTTTGTAAAGCGCGCGCGCCAGCATGATCCGCTGGCGCTGACCCGATGACAGCGCATTACCCATGTCGCCAATCAAGCTTTGATACGCCATTGGCATCGCCATGATCGTTTCATGAATTTGGGCAAACCGACTGGCGGCCTCGATCCGGCTCTGGTTCGGCCTATCTTCAAAAAAGCAGATATTGTCGGCCAATGTGCCGGATAGCAGCTGATCGTCCTGCATCACGGCGCCGATCCGGCCGCGCCAATTGCCGACAAGCATCGGGGTTAAATGTTTGCCGTCAACCATAAGCTTACCCGCGCTAGGCGGCATCAGCCCTAGCAGAAGTCGCACCAACGTGGATTTGCCAGCACCAGATTCGCCAATGATCGCAACGAAACTGCCCGCCGGTATTTCAAAATCCATTCCGCTTAGCACATTGGGTTCATTCACGCCGTAGCTAAAGGTCAAGCCCTCAGCAGAAATTGCAGGGGCTGGAAGCAATGTCGTTCGCGGTTGGGGTGTGACCACGTCCTCACGTTGTTCCGACACGATATCAGACAGACGTTCCAGATGAACCGACAGCAAACGCCACCGTTCAAGATGATCGAGCAGCGCGGTTGCACTCGACATAAAACTCGACCGGTAGGACAAGAAAGCAAGCATCATGCCCACCGTCATATTATTTGATATCACGGCACTTGCAGCGACGAAGACAACCAGCAACAATTGCCCGCTGGTCAATATACTTTCAACAAACCGCGTCCAGATCTTGTAAAATTGCTCACGGTAATTGGCGGTGATCACGTCGGCATAGCGGTTGCGCCAGCCGTTTTCACGCATCGATTCGTGCACATGCAGTTTGATCGCGCGGATCGATCGCATGGTTTCCATTGTATAGCTATCTTCCACCGCGTCCGCGATGATCGCTTCTTCGGTGCGCCGCCGGATTGACGGATAGATCATCAAGCGGAAGGCCAGATAGAGCGCCGTCGCCGTCGTCACGATCAACATCAGCGGAACCGAGATAATGGCCATCACGAACAATGTTGTGACGGCCAGAAAGGCATCGATGACGGCATTGACCAACCCGTGCGTGAGCAAAGACTGGATCGGGCCGACCGACCCCAACCTCGACATCAAGTCGCCAACATGCCTGCTTTCAAAAAATCGGGTTGGCAATCGCAGCATGTGGCGCACCACGTTGCCACCCAACTGAAAGGATATGGACTGGCCCAAAGTCAGCACCACCCAGGACCGGAGCGCCTGAATGCTGGAATTGATGAGATAGACGACCCCGAACCCGACGACGAGCAAGCCGAGCAGATTGGCATCGCTTTGGCCAATCGCTTCGTCGATGGTCAGTTGCATGAAGAACGGCAGGGCAAGCGCGGTAATTTGCAGCAGCAGTGACAATGTGATCAACTGACCAAAGGCGCTCTGGAAATTGGTCATGCGGCCCCAAAGGTCCTGCAGTTTGACCGTGACCCGTGCATCAATCGGCTTGAAATCATGGGTTGGTGTTAATTCCAGCGCGACGCCGGTGAAATGGGCACTTGCCGCTTCGATCGATATGGTCCGCTGCCCGGCGGCGGGGTCCAATATCGTAATGGTCCGGCGACTGACTTTGGACAGTACGACAAAATGGTTGAGGTCCCAATGCAGGATCGCAGGCAAGGTCAATTGGTCAAGCTCTTCAAGTTCCAACCGCAAAGCGCGCGGCGCCAGGTGCAGCTGGGTTGAAATGTTGATCAACTGTTCAAGGGTCACCCCTTTCATTGAGATAGGAAATTGCCGTCGCAGGCCACCGATATTGACCTTGTGGCCGTGGTGCGCGGCAACCATCGCCAAACAGGCAAGCCCGCATTCTGCCGCTTCGGATTGCAGCATTGGCCGGGCACCCCGGGTCCATGGCCATTCGATGTCGCTCATGATCGCATGGCTTTGAAAATAGGATCAAGGAAAACTTGCCACAGGCTGCGGTCTTCTAGGATGAGATTTGCGGACAGGGTCATACCGGTGCGCAAGCTGCCTCTGGCATTGATTCGGCCCTGTTCGCCTGGATCAAGGGCAACGCGGATACGAAAAACCGGCTCGCTATTGCCTTGTGGTGACGGCAGGCCGGCAGGTTCAGTTGGAACGGTCGAAATCCAGGTGACAGTGCCTTTGCTGGTTCCATATTTCTGGAACGGAAAGGCATCGAGCATGAGGCGGACCGACTGGCCCGGTTTGACAAAGCCGACGGCGCTTGAAGGCGCGTAGAGCTGAGCTTCAAGCTGGCTGTTGCCAGGAATGACCGACACCACGGCTGTGGTGCCGGATATTTGCTGGCCCGCACGCCCGGCAATATCGCCGACAATCCCGTCAATCGGTGCCACCAAGGTCAATTTGCCTTGGCGCATCAGGCCGGCCCGTTCACGCGCGATGGCCGCCATGCGCTCCAAAATCTGGGATTCGGATTGAAATCCGGTAATTGCCCGTGAGGCGGACTGGGTTTCAAGGGTTTTCAAGTCCTCGCGCTTGCCAATGATCCGCTCGGACAAAGTTTCAAAGCTGAGCTTGCTGCCAAGCATTGCGGCCTCGCGCTCTTCCATTTCCTGCTTCGTGCCAGCGCCTTGTTTCATCAATCGCGCCGCCCGTTGATGCTGCGCCTCGTTGAGCTTTATCTGCTTTGCCAACAAGGATTGCTGCCGGATCAAAGAGTCAATTGACTGGCTTGCACTGATGCGTTGGGCGCTCAGCGACGATTTTTCCGAACTGGTCAACCCGCCAGCCAAAGACTTCTGTTTTTGAAGCTCCCCGTACTGCCGGTTTAATTCGGCCAATTGGCTATCAATGCCTTCGCCGCCAGCGTCTTGGCCTTGTGACATAGCAATCAAGACAAGTGGTGTGCCGCGCGCAACGGCCTGACCTTCTTTGACGAACAGGCGTTCGATCCGCGCATCAGAAGGCGGCGAAACGCCCGCGATACCCGCAGAATAAGTTACAATTCCGCGCACCTGCACCCGCCTGGCATAATTGCCAAATGTCAGAACAAGCGCGACCAGCATGACAATGCCAAACGCCAGCCCCGTATAGAGTCGAGAGCTGGGCGGGACGGCAGCCACAACGGTTCCCGTCAGGCGTTGACGCCCGGCGTTGATCGATTCCTCCCGGAACAGCAACGATGTCATCGGTTTATCCAGAACTGCATCAGATATGCCCTACAACGCAAAGCTAAAAGCGTGATTAACGCCGCACACACTATGACCCCGTCAAAAGGCGGCATGAAAATCCGATTTCTGCTTTGGTAACCAATTTTCGTTAGAAGATTGCGGTGGCCTCACCCTGGTCTTTGACCGAACACAGGATTTTATTGTCGTGCGAATCTACCCGTTGAGTGCAAGAAATAGCGTTGTAGGCGGTGTTGCGCTAGCGACGGGTCTGCTCCTCAATGGTTGCGCGCCTGCGGTAAAACTGGAAATTGCCCCATCCATAATGTCGACGGAATTGGATGACGAACGCGGCGGAGCATTGGCATTTGAAAGATTGGATCAATCATGGGCTGCCTTTGGTTCTCCCGCGCTTGAAACGCTTATCGCTCGCGGGCAGGAGGCCAATCCTGATATTGCAATTGCAGTCGCCAGAATAGCGCAGGCGAGGGCCGATCTTGGCATTGCAAAAAGCACAAACGGGCCGGTTGTTTCGGCATCCGCCAGTGCGAGTTCGGATATAAGAAACCTCAAAGGCCAGACGAA
>JANNWX010000310.1:0-4743 GCA_031409315.1 Sphingomonadales bacterium
AACGGGTCGCCACCCTTCAGTCGGATGACGAGATTGCCTGCCTGCGCTTCTGCGATCAGGATCGCATTGATACCGTCTTGGGGCACGCTATGGCGACTGCGGCTTTTGGCGACCGAGATCAGACGGGTTTGCGCGGTGGCAAGGGCAAGGATGCCCTCGTCGACCAAGCCGTCGTGCACGATCACATCAGCTATCCTGATGGCGCGTGCGGCTTTGACGGTCAGCAAGTCGGGATCGCCCGGCCCTGCGCCGACCAAGATCACCCGGCCCTGTTTCGTGGTTGTGTTCATGAAGCCCAGATGGACGTTGTCACACAATAGTTCAAAAGAGAGATTGTTGTGCGCTATTTAGCAAAGCTTGGCGCACTGTCTCGCAAACCGACACCGATGTTGGCGCGGGCATTGTCTTCCTCCATTGATACGACTGGGTAAGCGCAATAATCCGCCGCATAATAGGCGCTTGGCCGGTGATTACCCGAAAGCCCAATGCCGCCGAATGGCGCGGTTGACGGTGCGCCGTTGGTCGCTCGGTTCCAATTGATGACACCGGCACGGATATTGGCCCAAAATTTATCATAAGTTTCGGGCGATCCGCCGATCAGTGACGATGCCAAGCCGTATCTGGTAGAGTTGGCTTCTATGATCGCCTCATCAAAAGTCTTTACCCGCACCAATTGCAGGATCGGCCCGAATAGTTCGACATCGGGTCGGTCGGTCGCACGGGTCATGTCGATGATTGCGGGTGATAGGAATGGCAAATTCGGGTTCGGCCGGTTCAGATGGTTGAGCGGCTGTCCGCCTTTCATCATCAGCGCCATGAAGCTTTCCTGCAACCCTTCTGCGGTTTCATTGTCGATGACGGGCCCCATGAAAGGCGCGGGCGTGGCAAAGGGTTCATCAACAATGATCCGGTCTATTATTTTGCGCAATTCGTCGAGCAGCGGTTCATGCTTGCCATCTTCGACGATGAGGCGGCTGGCGGCGGTGCAGCGTTGGCCCGCGCTCAGGAATGCTGACTGGGCAATCAGTGTCGCGGCGCTTTGCAGGTCGGGGGCATCCCAGACGACAATCGGATTATTCCCGCCAAGTTCAAGCGCCAGTATTTTTCCAGGATTGTCTGCAAATTGCCGGTTGAGCGCGATGCCGGTGCGCGCTGATCCCGTGAACAACAGTCCGTCAATTCCACTATGCCCCGCGAGCGTGCGCCCCTGATCCGGCCCGCCGATGACAAGTCTGATAACGCCTTCTGGCACCCCGGCCTCATGGAACAAAGACACAAGCATCGCGCCGGTCGCGGGCGTTTTCTCGGACGGTTTGAAAACAATCGCATTGCCCGCGATTAACGCTGGGACAATATGACCGTTGGGGAGATGGGCCGGGAAATTATAGGGGCCAAGCACCGCCATCACGCCATGTGGTTTATGGCGAACGGCGGTGCGCACATTCATCGCGCCTTCGATCCGGCGGGTCGACGTGCGTTCGTTATAGGCCTTTGCCGAAATATCGACCTTGTTGATGACCGATTCGACTTCGGTGCGCGCTTCCCAAATAGGCTTGCCCGTTTCGCGGGCGATGCAGGTGGCGAGTTCCTCGGTCTTGTTGCGCACCACATTGGCGAAACGGCGCATTGTTTCGACCCGGAACGTCAACGATTGGGCCGCCCATTGCGCCCAATGCGTGCGGGCGATGGACACTTCGAGATCAACATCGCTGATCGCGTCGCGCCAAAATTCTGCGCCGGTAGCGGGTTCGATGGAAATGAGTTCAGACTCGGACATGTCCCGTCATAACGTCCCGCGCGGAATGTTTCACCCAAATTGCAACGCATCCCCCATTGCCCGGATCGCTGAGATTTTTTCGGTGAGCAAAGACCAGTCATCCTCCGCCGCAATCGGTGCCCAGATCGCTTCCACCTCCTCGATCGGCATTGAACAGGGGTCTTGGCCTGACCAGAAAGTGTGACTCATGTCCCGCGAAGGAGCATAATGAGCGATTTCGACCTTGAAACCATCAAAGGCCGGGTCATCATAATTCTCGCTGCCTGCGCGCAATCGCCCGCCTGCCCAATCGAAATAGAAATGATCGATCAGCCTATGTGATTTCTGTAACATTGTCTCAAGTGTCGCAACCAATCTCGCATCGCGCTCCGCGCTTTGGGGCGCCACACCCAACCGCCACAAGGTACGTTCGACAATTGCCAACCGGAATGTCGGTTCAAATGCGTTGACGGCTTCAACCAATACATCCTGATCCGCAACCTTGGTCAGTGCAATCGCAAGCTGAACAATATCCCAGTGGATCGCTTCGGGCTGGCGGCCAAAGGAATAGAGTCCTGCTTCATCGAAATAGGCGGCGGTAAAGGTAGGTTCAAACGTCGGCGTGAACCGCCACGGCCCGTAATCGAAACTCTCACCCGATATGTTGATATTGTCGCTGTTGAGGACGCCGTGAACGAACCCCGCGACCATATAGCTTGCGGCAAGTTTGGCGGTGCGTTCGGCGACAAGGGCCAACAGGCGCTGTGGCGCATCCTCGCCCGCGGCTTCACCGTAATAATGCTTGAGCGCATAGCTGACGAGCCGTTTCAATCCGTCCAGATCACCAATCGTCGCCAGCCTCTGGAAACTGCCGATACGGATATGGCCGTGGTTCAGCCTGACCAGAACGGCAGAACGGGTAGGGGATGGCTCGTCGCCCCGGTGAAGGTTCTCGCCCGTTTCGATGACAGAAAAAGTCCGCGACGTTTCAACACCAAGCGCCTCCAGCATTTCGGTCGCCAAAATCTCTCGCACAGCGCCTTTCAGCGTCAATCGCCCGTCACCAAAGCGGCTATAGGGAGTCGCGCCCGACCCTTTGGTGCCAAAGTCCATCAACCGGCCTTGCGCGTCGCGCATCTGGGCAAATAGGAAACCGCGCCCGTCGCCGATGTCTGGGTTATAGGTGCGGAACTGGTGGCCGTGATAACGTAGTGCAAGCGGCTGCGGCAGATTTTCGGGCAGGGGTGCAAACCGGCCGAAATGGCTGATCCAATCGCCGTCGCTGAGGTGCGAGAGGCCCAGGTCGGCCGCCGCGCGGTCATTGCGGAATCTTAGAATCGTTTTTGGAAAATCGGCTGCCACAACAGGATCGCCAATGAAATCTGCAATCTCTGTTATGGCAGGGTCGGGGCGATAGATGGCATCTTGCGGTAATCGGGTCATGGGGCGATATGGGGGCGATGGGGACAGTAAAGCAATACGAGGATGGATATTGGTGGTCGGGCGACGGTTTGCGCCTGCATTACCGCGACTATCCGGGTCGGGATGATCGCCCGCCGATCATCTGTATTCCCGGTCTGACCCGCAACGCGCGGGATTTTGCCCACGTGGCGAAGCGGCTTTCCCGCGATTGGCGCGTGATATGCGTTGATTTGCGCGGTCGCGGTGAAAGCGCGTTTGCCAAGGATAGCATGACCTACGCGCCGCTGACTTATGTGCAGGATATCGAAGCTCTGCTTGTTGATCTCAAAATCAAAAAATTTGTGGTATTTGGCACGTCGCTTGGCGGTATCCTGACGATGTTGCTCGCAGCGGACGGGGCAGGGCGGATTGCCGGTGCGCTCATCAATGATATTGGTCCCGATGTTGAGGCCGCGGGGCTGGACCGGATCAAATCTTTTGTCGGCAAATCTCAAATCTGGCCGACCTGGGTGCACGCCGCGCGTGGGATTGCCGAAATGCAAAGCCATGCGCACCCTGACTACGGCCTTGTCGAATGGGTCGCGCTTGCCAAGCGCCTATGCCGCCTGACCGCGCAGGGCCGCGTCATGCTGGATTATGACATGAAAATTGCTGAACCGATGTACGTCCCAGCGGCGGTCTTTGATATGTGGCCTGTCTATACGTTGCTGGGGAAGGTTCCGCTAACAATCCTGCGGGGTGCGCATTCGGACATTCTTTCTGATGCCACGGCAAAGAAAATGGTCAAGGCATTGCCGCAAGCCAAGCTAGTGAGCGTCCCACGAACAGGCCACCCGCCCGAGCTTGACGAGCCCGAGGCGGTGAAGGCGATTGATGCCCTGCTGAAGGCGGTAGCGGGGTGAAACCCCTACGCATCCTCCACTGCCACTCAACCTTCACACTTGGCGGAAAGGAAGCCCGCGCCGTCCGGTTGATGAATGCCTTTGGCGACGCGGCGACCCATACAATCCTGTCTGCCATGCCCGACGCATTGTCCGCCCGCGATGCGATTGATCCGCATATTCACGTCGATTTTCCCGGCGATGCCGCGCCCTCTCTTCACGGTAAACCCGGCCTTGGCCGCTACCGCGCTTTGTCCCGATATATGCGCCAGTTCGATCTTGTCCTTACCTATAATTGGGGCAGCATGGACGTGGCAGGCGCGCGGCGGATTTTCCCGCGCGGATGCCCGCCGATCATCCACCACGAAGACGGTTTCAACGCGGATGAAGCGGTTCGGCTCAATTGGAAACGCAATGCTTTTCGGCGGGTCATGCTCGGCGCCGCCCGCGATGTTATTGTTCCGTCGCGCAGGTTGGAGAGTATCGCAGCGCGGTATTGGCGACGACCAGATGTTATCCGCATCCCGAACGGCATCAACACAAAACTCTACGGTGGCCCGCCAAAGTCGGGCGCAATACCGGGCTTTACGCGGAGCGCTGGCGATATCGTGGTTGGAACCCTTGCCGGATTACGCCCGGTCAAAAATCTGCCCCGCCTCGTCCGCGCGGTCGCGGCCCAGCCCG
>JANNWX010000311.1:0-12784 GCA_031409315.1 Sphingomonadales bacterium
AGGTTGTTGTTCATCATTTTTGCAAACAAGGTATCCGGCCCGAAAATACGCAGCAGATCATCATCCAAGCTGAGGTAAAATTTGGAGAGGCCCGGATCACCCTGACGCCCGGAACGTCCGCGCAACTGGTTATCGATCCGCCGACTTTCGTGGCGTTCGGTGCCAAGCACGTAAAGTCCGCCAGCTGCAAGAACCGCTTCCTTTTCCGCAATGATTTCAGTGCGAATGCGTTCAATCCCGGCTTCCCGATCAAGGCCGTCCGCCATGTCCGACAATTCGTCATTGATCCGGAAATCAAGATTACCGCCAAGTTGGATGTCGGTGCCGCGTCCGGCCATGTTCGTGGCGATGGTCACCGCGCTTTTGCGCCCGGCCTGCGCCACAATATGCGCTTCCATTTCGTGGTATCGTGCGTTCAACACCTTATGTTCAACGCCCTCTTTCTCAAGAAATTCCGAGAGCAATTCTGATTTTTCAATCGAGACGGTGCCGACCAACACAGGCTGGCCGCCGTCTGCTTTCTCCTTGATCGATTTTGCGATGGCCCCGAATTTATCCGTCATATTCTTGTAGAATTCGTCCTCATCATCCTTGCGCAAGCCGGGGACATTGGTGGGGATGGTCACGACATTCATCTTGTAAATGTCGAAAAATTCGGATGCTTCGGTCGCGGCGGTCCCGGTCATCCCCGACAGTTTGGGATACATGCGGAAATAATTCTGGAAGGTGATCGAAGCGAGCGTCTGATTTTCCGGTTCGATCGTGACGCCTTCCTTGGCCTCAACAGCCTGATGCAGGCCGTCTGACCAACGTCTGCCGTCCATCATACGCCCAGTGAATTCGTCGATGATGACCACCTTGCCGTCCTTGACGATATAGTCGGTATCCGCCTTGAAAACCACATTCGCTTTGAGCGCCTGATTCAAATGGTGGACGACCTGTGTATTTTCAAAATCATACAGGTTTTCGCCCTCCAACAGCCCCGCCGCCTCAAGCGAGCGTTCGGCTTTTTCGGTTCCCTCTTCGGTCAGGACGATGGAGCGTTGCTTTTCATCAACCTCATAATCGCCGCTATCGATCAGTTTCACGATTGCATCGACTTGCATGTAGAGTTCCGACTTGTCGTCGGTCGGCCCCGAAATGATCAACGGAGTGCGCGCTTCATCGATGAGGATCGAATCGACTTCATCAACAATTGCAAAGTTGAAGGGGCGCTGTGCCATCTGCTCGCGCTTGTATTTCATATTGTCGCGCAGATAATCGAACCCGAGTTCATTGTTGGTCGCATAGGTAATGTCTGCGCTGTAGGCCTCCCGCCGCTCCAAATCTGAGAGGTTGGGAACAATCACACCGACACTCATTCCAAGGAATTTGTATATTTGGCCCATCCATTCGGAATCGCGCTTGGCCAGATAATCATTGACCGTCACAACATGGACACCAGTGCCCGGTAGCGCGTTCAGGTAACAGGCGAGCGTTGCCACAAGGGTCTTGCCCTCGCCGGTCCGCATTTCGGCGATCTCACCCCTGTGGAGGACCATGCCGCCAACCATCTGCACATCATAATGGCGTTGGCCGAGCGCACGCTTTGCAGCCTCCCGCACGGTTGCAAACGCCTCTGGCAGCAGCTCATCAAGTGTAGCACCATGTTCCAGCCGCTCACGGAAAATCACGGTCTGGTTGGACAATTCGGCGTCCGTCAGCGCCGAAATGGTCGATTCAAAGCCATTGATCTTCTCAACGGTCTTCATCATCGTTTTGACATAGCGGTCGTTAGACGACCCGAAAATGGCCTTGGCAATACCGCCGAGCATGGGAATGTCCTTATCTGTCAAAGGCTGGGTAGGGATCGTCCAAAGTCACGGAAAATCACCTGCCCACCCAAAATTTCATATGGGGGGAGCGCATGGGGTGGCGCGGCAATCAATCGGCCGCGCTGCACTGCTATACGCGGATGCGATCCGAAATTTGGATGCAAGGCACCAGAGGAGCCGCAATTGAGGTGACCCGCATGTGTCCTGTGTCTGGCCGAACAGACCATTCACACTGCGGCACTATGGCATAAGACACCACCTGTCGTTTCGCGCCCAGATCGGCATCTACAGCATGCGCGGTCATCACCGCTGCGTTCATTTGCGCAGGGCGTACCGATTCCGCAGCTTGCGCCGCAGAAAGGCCGGTCATCATCGCCAACAGGAGAAGGAATGCACGTGTCATCATTGTTCTGGACTGCGCACATAGGGATGGTGGGGCAATTCGTCTAGCCCTAGACCCGAAACCGATCCCATTTGCACAGCGTGATCGTCTTGGGCGGTCCGCTGGCGAGAAGCGGGGCGAAGCGCGGGCCGGTCGCCCGTGCGAGCCGCGCGACGACGTCCAGCGGGCTGCCCAAGACGACCCGCAAGGGCGGGCGGGCCGCTTTTGCTCCACTGCGGCGTCCCTCGTCGATCACGATGCAAAAGCATCACTCACTCCTCGCTCCTTGCAGTGAACCAAAATCAACTCCGTCACGCTGTGCAAATGTGATCGGTTTCGGGTCTTAAATTTGAGAAACACTGTTTTTTTACTCAACAACCCAGGTCTGTCCCTTGTTCAACAGCGCCTGCAAATCAGGTTTTTTGCCTTCGGACAGTTTGGCATTCTGTTCAATCACCGCGCGGTCAAATGTCGGGCGCGGGTGATCATAAAGAACGCCCAGTGCCATCGGAAAGCCATCGTCGACGGTCATATCGACCAGCATCATTGCAATGCCGCGATTGGTAACATCATGCACGATCACGCCCGCCGCTTCCCAAGCGCCGTCAACGACATCCACCACATGTAATTTCAAATCAACCCGGTCGAGCGTCAGGCCCTTGGTGCCGCCGTTAAACAGCATAGGTTGACCATTTTCGAGCCACACCTGGTTCGCCGCCGCATTTGCTTTTTCCGTAAACGGTGCGAACACATCATCATTATAGACGATACAGTTCTGATAAATTTCGACAAAGCCAGTGCCTTGATGGGCGTGCGCGGCCTTCAACACCTCTGGCAGTTTCTTGTGGACATCGATCCCACGTGCAACAAACCGCGCGCCCGAACCGAGCGCAAAGCCGCACGGATTGGCGGGGCGATCCACCGAACCAAACGGCGTTGAAGGGCTACGCGTCCCTACCCGTGACGTCGGCGAATATTGCCCTTTCGTCAGACCGTAAATCTCATTATTGAACAACAAAATCTGGCAATTCAGGTTGCGCCGGATCAAGTGCATCGTGTGATTGCCGCCGATCGACAATGAATCGCCGTCGCCGGTGATGATCCAAACATCGAGATCGGGATTGGCGAGCTTGACGCCGGTCGCAACCGCGGGCGCGCGGCCGTGGATCGTGTGGAACCCGTATGTTTCCATATAATAAGGAAAACGCGACGAGCAGCCGATGCCGGAAATGAACACGACATTTTCCTGCGCGACGCCAAGATCCGGCATCGTCCGCTGCACCGCCTTCAACACCGCATAATCACCGCAGCCGGGGCACCAGCGCACTTCCTGATCGGTTTCCCAATCCTTGGGAGAACTTTTGGTGATGGGGGTCATGTCGTTCATGATATTTCCTTTTGGGGCCACAACGCTTCCGCGTCAGCCCAATGCTCCGTCAATCGCAGCTTCAATCTCGGCGATCGTGAACGGTTGCCCGCTTACTTTGTTCAGCGGCTTGGCATCCACGAGATATTGGTCGCGCAACACCGTCTTGAACTGCCCCGTGTTCATTTCGGGCACGATCACAGCATCATAAGAGTGCAGCAAATCGCCCAAATTTTTGGGAAGTGGCCAGATATGGCGGACGTGAATATGGCTGACATCCTTGCCTTTTGCGCGTGCGCGGCTGACCGCTTGGTGGATTGGCCCGTAGGTTGATCCCCAGCCGACAATCGCCAATTTTCCACCCGCTTCGCCAAGGCCAACCTCCTGATCGGGGATGCTATCGGCAACGCCCAATATCTTTGCCTGCCGCAAATCGGTCATCGCCTGATGGTTTTCCGCGCCGTAATTGATGTGGCCGGTATCGATTTCTTTTTCGATCCCCCCAATCCGGTGGAGCAAGCCGGGCGTTCCGGGTTTTACCCAAGGCCGCGCCAATTTGGTGTCGCGGCTATAGGGCAGGAAGCCAGCTGCTGGCACCTGATCCAAGAAGCTGACCGGAAACGGCGCATAATCAGTCATATCCGGCACCGCCCAAGGCTCCGCCGCATTGGCGATATAACCATCGGTCAATAGCATGACGGGCGTCATATATTGGGTCGCGATCCGCACCGCCTCTATCGCGCATTCGAACGCGTCGGCGGGTGAGCATGCCGAAATCACCGGCATCGGCGTATCCCCGTTGCGCCCGTAAACCGCCTGATAAAGATCGGATTGTTCGGTCTTAGTGGGAAGCCCGGTTGAAGGGCCGCCGCGCTGAGAATTGATGATGATGAGCGGTAATTCGGTCATCACGGCCAGCCCCATTGCCTCTCCCTTTAGCGCAATGCCAGGCCCGGACGAGGATGTTATGCCAAGCTTACCAGCATAAGACGCCCCAATTGCCGAAGCGATGGCCGCAATCTCATCCTCGGCCTGAAACGTCGTGACGCCAAATTCTTTTAACCGCGATAAGAAATGCAAAATCGCCGACGCCGGGGTGATCGGATAGCCGCCGAAAAATATCTCGATATTGGCCAATTGCGCGCCTGCAACAAGGCCGAGAGAAATCGATTCAGCGCCAGTTATAGTGCGATATAATCCCGGCTCAACATCTGCGGCACCAACATAATGCTGCTTCATAGGCCCACCAATTTCGGCCGTTTCACCGTAAGCATGACCTGCGTTCAATGCCGCAATGTTGGCGTCGGCAAGGGTTGGGTTTTTTGCAAATTTGTCTTTCAACCAGCCAACAATTGGCGCGCGATCCCGATCAAACATCCAGAGCGCAAGGCCAAGGGTCCACATATTTTTGCACCGCAAGGCTTCCTTGTTGCCAAGGCCGAACGGCTTCACCGCATCAAGTGTCAATTGTGATATATTGAAATGCATCACTTGCCACTTGGACAGGCTGTCGTCGCCAAGCGGACTGACTTCATACCCGGCCTTGGCAAGGTTGCGCGGACCAAATTCGCCGTCGTCGGCGATGATCAAGCCACCAATTTTCAACGCAGGTGCATTTGTCTTGAGCGCCGCCGGGTTCATCGCAATCAACACGTCGGGCGCATCGCCAGCCGTATCAATGGCATTCGATCCAAAATTTATCTGGAATGCAGACACCCCGAATAATGTGCCTTGTGGCGCGCGAATTTCAGCAGGAAAGTCTGGAAAAGTAGCAAAATCATTTCCGGCCAACGCCGACGAAAGGGTGAATTGCCCACCGGTGAGCTGCATCCCGTCGCCAGAGTCACCCGCAAAGCGGACGACTATTGATTCTGCATCTTTTTGGTCTGGTGCTTGCTCGGGGAGTAGGCTGCGCGTGGCAGTGGCCATCAAAACTGTTCCTGCGTTCATTCTGTATGATGCCCTCTATGGCCCCAAATACACAAATTCAAAATAGCAAAACTGTCTTTGCTGGCAACTCAGCTTTTGGGGCATGGACGGGCCGGTCGCTGCTGGCTATCGTTCATCCCTTTCTAACGCTGGAAAATTGGCGATGCCAGACCTTCAATCCCTGCCCTATCGACCCTGTGCTGGCATCATGCTGGCGAACCGTGAAGGGCTGATTTTCGTCGGGCAGCGCCTCGACTCGTCGAACGATGCCTGGCAAATGCCACAGGGCGGTATTGATGATGGCGAAGATGCTGAAGACGCAGCAATCCGGGAACTGGGTGAGGAAACCGGCATCGGTCCGCACCATTTTGATATTATCGCACGGTCGGAACGTGAACATTTTTATGACCTGCCAAATCATTTAATCGGGAAAATGTGGAAAGGCCGGTTTCGTGGGCAACGGCAGATGTGGTTTCTAGCGCGCTTTTCAGGCGAGGATTTGGTGATCAATATCAAAACAAAACACCCCGAGTTTCGATCCTGGATGTGGGTAGAGCCGAGCAAACTGCCAGACTTAATTGTTCCGTTCAAACGAAAGCTATATGAAGACATCCTGATTGAATTTGGTCACCTTATATAGGTTATCATGCCCTGCTATTCAAAATTTAACCACATTATGGCAAAGAGTTACCATGACACAAAAGTCTTGCCACACGTGCAACCGCGACATTAGCAAACCATCTTTGGTGCGTTGCCGGGAAGATAATTGCCCGCTGAAATCGATTCCTGAACATTCATCGCGTGGCCTTTTGGCTGGCCTTGGAGGGTTTGGTGCGCTGGTCATTCTGGCAATTGGTGGCTACAGCTTCATCAGTTCGCCAACAGATACGTCAACTTCCATCTCTTCTGACACACCGTCCGTTGAAATAGGCGACCCCGGTCGCAACTTGGGAAGCCAATCGAATTCTAGCGGAAAGAGCTGGTTCAGTTCGATTTTCTCATCATCGAGTGGAAATCAAAACGACGATCTAGGCAGCGGGGTTCCTAAAATAACCCTTCCCGATCCTCGGGCGGCTTCGCGCGTTTCGACATTTTCCTGCGCAGGCAGTCTGTCAGCCGCACGATCGCTGGTCTGCACGAACTGGGATTTGGCGATTACCGATTATAACCTGTCACTACTCTATACGTCAGCCCTTGGCCAAAGCAGAAACCCGTCGTCCATGCGCGCGGCGCAAGCCGTATGGCGCCGGAAACTGGATCAGTTGGGGAGAGACCCGGCGCTCATTCAAAATCATTATAATGAACGGTCTGCCGAACTCTCCAAAATCGGCGGCTAATCAACCCCTGCATATTGCAATCATGCCGCTTCGCTGCGTGTTGGTTTTTGTGCAGTCAGTAATGTCACATCAATTGGGCCGTTGAACGACAGGCCCATCCGCCCTCCTGCGGCCCATTGGGCCGTGCACAGCAATTCCGTCCGCAACCCGATGTCCAGACTGACCGACGTGCCGACCGGTATCGGGTTTGAAATTTCGATTTGAACACCGGTTGTCGAAACGTTACGTATACGAACAGGGACGGAATAGCCGCCATGCTTGAGGTTCGCTGTCCGTAGCATGCTGATCCGTGCGGCGCGGCTATGCTGGAATCCGTTGACCTGAACAATGTTGTCGATGCCGCCCAGTTCATACTCAATTTCGGCCGCCGATAGAGGCTTGCTGAAAATATAGCCTTGGATATGCGAACAGCCAAGCGAACGGATCAATTCCAGCTCGTCCATCGTTTCTGCCCCTTCGGCGGTGGTATCCATGCCCAAACTTTCGGCAAGCGACACCACCGACTTGATAATTGCTGCGTTGCGGTTGCCCGGAACGGTGGCGCCGGCAACGAAGGATCTGTCGATCTTGATCTTGTCGAACGGCGCCTTGCGAAGATAGCCAAGCGCAGAATATCCGGTACCAAAATCATCAAGAGCGAGTCTGACGCCGATTGATTTGAGGTTGGACAGCATCGCATCGGTATCCTCCCCCTCATTCAAAAAGACCGTTTCGGTAATTTCCAGCTCCAAACGCCCCGGCTCAAGCTGTGATTGGGCAAGCGCATTCATCACGCTTGACGGAAACGTCGGGTCCGAAAACTGCACAGGTGATACGTTGACCGCGATGCTGACATGGGCCGGCCATTTTGCTGCCTCCAAACAGGCCTCACGCAGTGCCCAGTCACCGATCTTCTGGATCAGGCCAACCTCCTCGGCAATTGGAATGAACACGGCGGGTGAAATAGGCCCGCGCGTCGGGTGCATCCACCGCATCAGGGCCTCACACCCGACGATACGTTCGGATGTTGAACAAACCACGGGTTGATAAACTAGGCTGAAATCGCCCTTATTCAACGCGCTGCGAAGATCAGCCTCGATTGTGCGCCGCTCTTCGGCCTCAAATCGCATCGACGGATCAAAGAATTTCTGGATTCCGCGCCCGTCTGCTTTTGCAACATAGAGTGCAAGGTCGGCACTGCGCATGATCGAATCCGCCGTATCCCCGTCATTTGGTCCAATCGCTATGCCGATCGACGCTCCGATGACAATGTTTGATCCATCAACCATATAGGGCTGCGAAAGTTGATGGATGATTGCCGCACCAATGTCAGCAATATCTGTTTTAGCCGGAGCGACCGGCAACACGACGGTAAACTCGTCGCCGCCCAGTCGGCCAACGCGGCCAGCACTTCCGACCACTTTCTCTAGCCGCTTGGCGACAAGTTTTAACAGCCCGTCGCCAACAGGATGGCCCAGTGTATCGTTGACAATTTTGAACCGATCAAGATCAAGCAGCATCAGCGCACAAGACACTGGATTGACCTTTGCATTGGCGAGTGACTGTTCCAGCGTCTGGATCATCAATGACCGGTTTGGCAGGCCGGTAAGCGAGTCAGAACGTGCAAGACGGTTGATTTCCGCTTCTGAGCGGCGTTTTTCTGTAAAATCGCTACCATTGCCACGGAACCCTCTGAATTGCCCAAGCGAATCGATGATTGGGCGGCCAGTCATCGACCACCATTGATCAGATCCTGCAATCGCCGCGCGCACAGGAAAGTCGGAAAAGCCGAGGCGGTTTGACAGATAGAATGTGATCGTCCGATCACCTTTTGCAGAAGCGCCTTGCTGATCATCCCCCGATTCGATCAAATCGGTCAGCGGCGTGCCCAACAATTGCTCTTTAGGCTTGTTAAAGCTCGCCAATAGTTTTGGTGAGGCGTAGGTTAAACGACCGTTGCGATCCGTTTCCCAGAACCATATCCGGTCACTTTCTTCGAACATTGTGATCAACGCACTGGTTTTTGATGATTCGACCCGCTCTTGAGCTGCGCGCTTGATTTCTGCGCGATCCGTCATGACCCGTGATACCAAAATCGGTACTAGTCCGCTTAACGCAAACGCGCCGAATGCGGCTGAAGCCGACAAACTACCCGACAGAAAAAAACAGGCGGAAAAGCCTATCAAAAGGCCAAGTTGTAAAATCGGAAGCGCTCCATTGGCGACCAATGATACCAGCATGATCGCCAGAATGATGGCGTTAATCCCATCGGGAATTCGTTCGGCAGATGTAAGGCCCGATGCAAGGCAGTAACCCAGAGCGCCGCCAACGATGATCGACAGCAGGAATAGGGCATTAACGCGACGTGCTGGCGACATTTTGAATGCAATTTTGCTTTTCAAACCTGCAAACATCACAAGCGCCAGAATGGCCAAGGCGGTTAGTGCCCCGACATCGGCTATCCGGGACCATAACCCCGCCTGATATTCTATGAAAGTGATCAACCCTACGCCAATAGCCAAAGAAAGCGCCAGTGCAGGCAGCACATTGATCGACTTCTTTAGCGAAACAAGGAATTCCGACGTTGCCGCGTCATCTCGGTCGACAAGGCCAAGAATTGCCAACGTCGGAAGTTCCAGTTCCACGGCCTCGTTCGAACGGGAATCTCTGACCTTCTCGATAAACTTCATCTGGCTCTCCTGGCGCTCCGACGCAGGCTAGCCGATGTTCGTTTACTTGCGGTAAATGGCAGACCTAAAAAGCGCCGCTAACTGGCCTTTGCGCGCTGCCGGAATTGATGCAACAGAGGTTCGGTGTAACCATTGGGTTGCGTCACGCCTTCGAACACGAGTGCGCGGGCGGCCTGATACGCAATGCGATCTGGTGTCAGTTTACGGTAAAGCGGGTCACTTGCGTTCTGGCCATCGACTTTAACGGCCATCCGTATCAGCGCGGCGTCCACCTGTTTTGCCGAACAAATGCCGTGCAACATCCAGTTCGCCATATGCTGGGATGAAATACGCAGTGTGGCCCGATCTTCCATCAAACCGACATCGTTCAGGTCGGGCACTTTAGAACAGCCGATACCTTGATCAATCCAGCGGACAACGTAACCAAGGATGCCCTGGGCGTTATTATCGAGTTCACGCGTGACTTCTTCCTCCGACCAATTCGCACCACCAGCGAGAGGTATTGTCAATAAGGGCGTGATCCCTGGCGTCGGCTCGCTCGCCAATTCTTTCTGTCGGGCGAACACATCGACCGCGTGATAATGCATCACGTGTAGCGTCGCGGCGGTGGGCGAAGGCACCCACGCTGTATTGGCCCCTGCCCTTGGATGGCCGATTTTTTGGATCATCATGTCGGCCATCATGTCAGGGGCGGCCCACATGCCCTTGCCAATCTGTGCTTTGCCAGAAAACCCGCAGGCAAGACCGATTTGGACATTGCGGGCCTCATAGGCTGCAATCCAGTCACAGCCTTTGATTTGTGCCTTGGGCAACATCGCGCCTGCCTGCATCGACGTGTGGATTTCGTCCCCGGTCCGATCAAGAAAGCCAGTATTGATAAATGCAATACGGTCTTTCACCTCATGGATGCAGGCGGCAAGATTGGCCGACGTGCGCCGCTCTTCATCCATCACTCCGACCTTGACAGTGTGGCGTTGCAGCCCAAGTAAATCTTCTACGGCGTCAAACAGGCGGTTGGTGAATGCTGCCTCTTCGGGCCCGTGCATCTTTGGTTTGACGATATAGATGCTGCCGGCGCGCGAGTTTTTGAATTGGCCAAGGCCCTGCAAATCATGGAGCGCACACAGAATTGTGAAAATAGCATCGAGCACACCTTCGGGGGCTTCCGATTCATCGCCGAGCAATACCGCCGGATTGGTCATCAAATGCCCGACATTGCGGACAAACATTAGGCTGCGACCGGGCAAAGTGAGGGTATCGCCATCTGGCATAACCCACTCACGATCCGCATCCAACGCCCGTTTCAGTGTCTGCCCGCCCTTTTCAAAACTTGCCTGAAGATCGCCGCGCATCAAACCAAGCCAATTTTTATAAGCGGCGACTTTATCGTCAGCATCGACAGCCGCGACTGAATCTTCCAAGTCAACGATCGTTGTCAGCGCCGATTCAAGGGTCACGTCAGCAATGCCCATCGGGTCCGATTTGCCGATGGGATGGGTCCGATCAATGGTTATTTCAATGTGCAACCCATTGTTTTCAAACAGCAATGCAGTTGGATTGTCCGACGGGCCACGGATAGCCTTGGGGCTGCGCGTTGCGTTCCACCCTGGTATCGCTTCATCCAAAAATTTGCGAGCAGCTACGATGACGGCCGCGCCGCGAACCGGATCATAGCCGCCAGGCTTTGCGGGCGGCGCATCAAGCGCATCCGTCCCGTATAACGCGTCATACAGGCTTCCCCACCGCGCGTTGGCGGCATTCAGGACAAACCGGTCATTCAGGCTTGGCACGACCAATTGTGGGCCTGCCATTGTGGCGATTTCGGCATCGACATTTGTCGTGCCAATCAAAAATGGTCCAGGCTCGGCAACAAGATAGCCGATTTCCCTCAGAAATTCCTGATATGCCGCCATATCAACGGGTATGCCGCGACGGTTTGAATGCCAATCATCAATCTGGGATTGCAGTCTATCCCGTTTCGCAAGCAAGGCGCGGTTCTCGGGTGCGAACTGGCCAAGTATGTCGGCCAATCCGGCCCACAACCGATCATTGCTGATCCCTGTTCCGGGCAATGCCCGCGTTTCAACAAAGTCATGCAGGACTTTGGCAATTTTAAGCCCCGCGCATTCAACATAGTTCGTCATGAAAACCCCTTGGCATAAGCAAATTTATTGACTCCCCGGGGAGGAGAAGAATCGGGCGACCCTATGCAACAGGTTGGTGCATCACGCAAACATGTTGAGGGGGTGACGCGCGGCCGTATGACAGGCTAAGGGTCGATCATGAAATCCTTGTCTCCTCTAGAATACCAAGCTGCCGAGATTGCGGCAGATGCGCCGATGCTCGCGCAAATCGAACAGTGGGCCGCCGTGAACAGCGGCACTGGAAATCTTGACGGGCTTGGTCGCGTCGCCGTTATGTTGGCCGATGCCT
This sequence comes from Sphingomonadales bacterium, assembly GCA_031409315.1. Taxonomy (GTDB): domain Bacteria; phylum Pseudomonadota; class Alphaproteobacteria; order Sphingomonadales; family Sphingomonadaceae; genus Aquisediminimonas. The sequence goes on from JANNWX010000311.1 coordinate 11,931, forward strand.
TTTCCGCTTTGCCCGGTGACGTAGAACTTATCGATGCAGATCCCGTTGAAACGGTTTCGGCCGCCGGGCATGTGCAAACCACCCCGCGCGGCAAGCATCTCCATCTGCGGGTCCGCGCCGACGCGCCGGTTCGAATCCTTCTCACCGGACATATGGACACCGTTTTTGCTGCGGATCACCCGTTTCAGAGCTTGAAATGGCTGAAGGAGGGCGTCCTGAACGGCCCTGGAACAGCGGACATGAAGGGCGGTATCGCGGTTATCCTCTCGGCACTCACTGCTTTTGAAGCATCACCAGTCTTCGCTAGGCTGGGTTATGATGTCCTGATCAACAGCGATGAGGAAACTGGCAGTCACGGCTCGGCAAATCTGATCGCGGCATTGGCAAAAGGCAAAATGGCGGCGCTGACTTATGAACCAGCCTTGCCAGATGGAACACTGGCTGGGGCAAGGCCAGGCAGCGGAAATTTCTCGATTACACTACAAGGAAAGGCTGCCCATGCCGGTCGAAATCCCGAGGATGGGCGCAACGCATTGATAGCAGCCGCCGACTTGGCGCTGCGATTAAACGCCCTGAAATCAACAGGGTTAAAGGTCAATCCTGCCCGTATTGACGGCGGCGGGCCCAATAATATCGTCCCAGACATGGCTATTTTGAGGGTCAATCTTCGCCCGACAACGGCGGGCGATATGCGCTTTGCGTCTGCCATGATCAAATCTTCGGTTGCTGATGTTGAAAAGGAACACGGCGTTAATGCCCATATTCACGGTGGCTTCAATCGCGCGCCTAAGCCGATCGATACTCAGGCAAAGAAGCTTTTTGAGCTGGTTCGGGAATGTGGCAAAGATATCGGA
>JANNWX010000312.1:0-9729 GCA_031409315.1 Sphingomonadales bacterium
GACCCGCATTCATCCTATCTCGACGCGCGTGATTATCAGCAAATGCAGATCACCACCGACGGCAATTACGGCGGGCTTGGACTGCAAGTGACGATGGAGGACGGGGCTGTCAAAGTCATTGCACCGATGGAAGATACGCCCGCCGATAAAATGGGCATGAAGGCCGGGGATTATATCACCCATCTTGATGGCACACTTCTTTATGATGTGACGATCGATCAGGCCGTCGACAAAATGCGCGGCCGGCCCGGCACAGACATTCGTCTGACCATTGTTCGCAAAGGCCGCGACAAACCGTTTGATGTGACAATCCGGCGTCAGGTGATTGAGATCAAGCCAGTCAAATGGGAAATCAAGGATGGCGTTGGCATCGTTAATATCAACGGCTTTTCAAAACCTACAGGGATGATGGTGCGCTCTGCCTTGGTCAGTATCGACAAGGCGTTGGGGCGCAAACCACTTGGCTATGTGGTCGATCTGCGCTCAAACCCCGGTGGTTTGCTTGATCAGGCTGTCGAAGTGTCTGATGCATTTCTAGATCGCGGCGAAATCGTATCGCAGCGGGGAAGGGATCGTCGTGACATCGAACGTTATTTTGCACGTCCGGGCGATTTCGCAAATGGATTGCCGATTGTCGTGCTCGTTGATGCTGGCTCGGCGTCAGCTGCAGAAATTGTGGCGGGCGCGTTGCAGGATCACCACCGTGCCTTGGTCATGGGTGAACGTAGTTTCGGGAAAGGGTCGGTGCAAACGCTGATCCAGTTGGATGCTGCCAGTGCTCTGCGCCTGACAACGGCGCGTTATTACACACCGTCGGGCCGGTCGGTTCAAGAAGGCGGGATCGAGCCCGATATCTTGGTTCCGCAATTGTCGGACCCGGATTACAAAGCGCGGCCAAAGTTCCGCGAGGCGGATTTGGGACGACACCTGATCAACGAATCAAAGGTTGATAACAGCGTGCTGGAAGCAGATGAAAAACCCGATCCGCGCTTTACGGCTACAGCAGAGCAGTTGAAGGCAAAGGGCATCACTGATTTTCAACTGCATTATGCGTTGCAAACGGTTGGTCGTCTTGCGCGGACGCAAACCGCGACGTCGGCGCCCGCCCGGAAAGCATCACGTTAAGTGCCGATGGATATTTTTGCGCGCGCGCGGATGATAGCCCTTGTCGTGCCAACGGCATTGATGGTGGGCGCACTCGGTTCGGAATTTATCGGCGGATTATTCCCTTGCGAAATGTGCCATTGGCAACGCTGGCCACACGAAGCGGCTATTGTGCTGGCGCTGTTCTCGGTCGGGATTCGCAATCATGGCTACGGCCGCGTTCTAACGGCGCTGGCGGCAATGGCGATCATGACAAGCGGCATGATCGGCGCCTATCACGCAGGCGTGGAATATGGGTTTTGGGAAGGCCTGACCCAATGTTCATCCACAGCGCGGGGCGTGACTTTGGAGGATATAATGGCCGCCCCGATGATCCGCTGTGATGTCGCGCAATGGACCTTATTCGGGGTTTCGCTTGCCGGATTTAATGCCCTGATCTCAATTCCTGCCGGGCTCTATGTCCTTGGCCTGCTGCGCAATGACCGGGTTGTAGCATGACGAACCTGAGCCCAGAAGCAATGCTCCGCGTCGACCAGGCTGGGGAATATGGGGCCAAGCGGATTTACGCTGGTCAATTGGCCGTTCTTGGCAATCGGCACCCGATTGCCCGCGATATCGGGCATATGGCAGCACAAGAACAGGTCCATCTTGACCGTTTCAATGGCATGGTTGCCGAACGCGGCGTGCGCCCAACTTTATTGCAACCTGTCTGGCATGTCGCTGGCTTTGCACTGGGCGCGGCAACGGCATTGATCGGCCCTAAGGCCGCGATGGCCTGCACCGTGGCCATCGAAACCGAAATCGACAAACATTACGGTGCGCAACTGGACGCGCTTGGCAATGCCGATCCCGAACTGTCAGATGCGATCCGGACTTTTCAAGCTGAAGAGGTCGAGCATAAGGAAGCCGCACTGGCGGCGGGTGCGGAAGAAGCGCCGGGCTATCCAATACTTTCAGCAGCGATCCGGTTTGGCTGCCGCATGGCCATACGCTTGTCTGAACGGGTGTGATTGCCAAAATTTCCTGTCCATCTTGTGTTCAGCCCCCAAAGCGGACAAGATACTGACTATGCGACTCCTGACCCTGACCCTTGCCTTTGCGCTCACCCCTATGCTGTTGCCGCTTGCGCCCTTGGCGGCCCAACGTGCAGATCGTGTCTTGACCATATTCGGGGAAGATAAATGCCCGACGACGGCCAATGGCGATGAGATTGTTGTCTGCGCCCGCCGTCCAGAGGGTGAGCGGTACCGTATTCCCAAGGAATTTCGCGAAATTGAACCGCGTCCCGCCAACCAGAGCTGGGCCGTGACATCACAAGCTGCGCTTGCCACAGGCCGGACCGGAACCGGCAGTTGCTCGGCCATCGGCGGCGGCGGCTGGACCGGATGCTATCTCCAGCAGGTGCAGCAGGCCCGTGCTGAAGCAAAGCAGGAAGCTGCTAAAGCGCGGGATATTCCCTAACTAGCTTTGGCTTTCTCTGCGTTAATCCAGTCATCAACCTGCCGTTCCAATACGTCGAGCGGCACCGCGCCCTGCAACAGAACCGCGTCATGGAATTTCCGGACGTCAAACCTTGGCCCAAGCGCGGCTTCCACACGCGCGCGTAATTCGCGGATCTTGATTTCACCAATTTTATATCCGAGCGCCTGACCAGGCCAGCTGATATAGCGGTTGACCTCTGCCTCGATATTGGCGGTGGATAGGGCGGTATTCTCGGTCATAAATGTGATCGCCTGCTCCTTGGTCCATCCCTTCGTGTGCATCCCGGTATCAACGACCAACCGACACGCCCGCCACATTTCATAGGATAGGCGGCCCATCATTTTTTCCGGTGTATCGTAAATGCCCATCTCTTCGCCGACAAATTCGGAATATAGGCCCCAGCCTTCGACAAAGGCGGTGAACCCGGCCGCATATTTACGGAATTCGGGCAGGGTCAATTCCTGTTGCAGGGCGATTTGGTGGTGGTGGCCCGGAACTGCCTCATGCACGGTCAAAGCGGGAAGCTCATAAAGCGGGCGTTGTGATAATTTAGATGTGTTGACGTAATAATTGCCGGCAATCCCGCTTTCGGGTGACCCCTGATTATAATAAGCAGTGGTTGTGGTTTCCGCCGTTTCTTTTGGAATTTCCTTTAAGCCATAGGGAAGCCGGGGCAAAGTGCCGTAATAACGTGGCATCAAGCCGTCGATGGCTTTGGCCATCCGCGCCGCGGCCTCCATCAGTTCTTCAGGCGTTTTTGCATAAAATTTCGGGTTGCTGCGCAGTTCGGTGATCATCGTCTGACGCGACGCATATCCAGCATCCTTGGCAACCTTATCCATGCGCCCAATTATGCGCGCGACTTCAGTAAGCCCGATCTGGTGAATCTGGTCCGGCGTTAAACTGGTTGTGGTGTGGGCTGCGGCCCGAAAGGCGTAATAATCCTTGCCTTGCGGCATTGCAGAAACGCCCACCGCTTTCGCGCATTTCGGTTTATAGTCTTTGAGATAAAAATCACGAAATGCCTGATATTCGGGCACCAACGTGTCGCGGATGATCGTCACTGCTCTGGCCTTCATCGCGGCCCAGTCAGCTTCCGTTATATCAACCGGGCGCGTTTGTTTGAACGGCCCAAAAAACCGCGTGGTCTCAGGCGCGCCCGCAACAGCCCCGGTTATTGTGTTTTCAAACCCGCCCAGCGCCGCGCAAGGCTGCACATAATTTTTGGCGACCGCTTGTTTTGAAATGGCAATGGCGTCTCTGTTAAGCGACGGATAAAGCGCGAGCCGTTTCAAATAGCTTTCATAATCTGCCTTAGTCCGGAACGGCAGATTATCGGCCATACTCACAAAACTTTGGTGCCAGCCGTCATAGGTTGAAAACAGCATCATTCGCTGGCCGAAACGGTTGCCATCAACTTGCTCGGTCAACAGCCTTGCGAGGACGCCCTTGTTGGTTCGATCCGCTGGGGAAAGCTGATCGTTGGATATGGCGTTTAACCGGTTGAGTAAGGCCAGCGCCTCGGCGGCCTGTTTGTCTTGCGCGCCAAGGCTGATGTCGGCGATCCTGTCATCATAGTCACGGATGCCCAGCGTCGTTGCAAACACCGGATTGTTGGCAAGAAACCAGTGCCAATGGTCCTTAACGATAGTGTTCAGATCATCTGTAGGGCTGGCAAGGGCTGGCGTCGCAGTCGAAAGCAGAAGGGCAGCGATAATCGGGCGCATGATGTTCTCCTGAGGAACTGGAATGGTGCCAGATATGGACCGCGACGGCAACGATTGTGCAGAACGGATCGTCAATCTGCCGAATAATTTCGACCAATGCACATTTCAGGGATCAAAACCGAGCTTCGTGGCTATCCCGCGCACTTTCTGGACACGGCCGGGCGCGTTCTTTTCGATCATGGCATAATAGGCTTCAAGCGTTTCTGGGCCGGCCTTGTCCGGCGATCCGGCGTCAAAGGGCGGGGCAGGATCATATTCGATGCTCAGTTGAACGAAGCGGGCATGGGCTTCACCGCGAATTTCTTTGGTGAGGAACAGCGCGAAATCAATGCCTGATGTGACGCCGCCACCCGATGCGCGGTTGCGGTCAATCACCACCCGTTCGCGGGTTGGGATCGCACCGAAATAGGCGAGTTGATCAATCGACGCCCAGTGACACGCCGAACGATAGCCTTTGAGCAGGCCAGCAGCACCAAGCACAAGTGAGCCGGTACACACGCTCGTCACCCACTGGGCGTTGCTGGCAATATCGCGCAGCCATTGCAGCACGGTTTCATCCTGCATCATATCCACCGTGCCAAACCCACCTGGAACGCAGAGGATATCGGCTGAACCTATGTCATCAAAGGTCGCTGTCGGCAGCAGTGAAAAGCCCGCATCGGTTGGTACCGGATCAAGCGTTTTCCAAACCAGATCGAGCTTCACATTGCCAAGGCGACTGAGCACTTGGGCAGGGCCGGTCAGATCAAGCTGGGTGACATTCGGGAAAAGCAAGAAGGCGACCGAGATTGGCGACATCAGGTCATTCTGCTGCCAGCAATTCTTCCGCCGCGCCAAGATCAACCGAGACCAGCCGCGAAACACCCTGTTCGATCATCGTGACGCCGAACAGACGGTGCATCCGGCTCATCGTGACGGCATTGTGGGTAACGATCAAGTAGCGGGTATCGGTTTCACGGGTCATGGCGTCGAGCAGATCGCAAAAACGTTCGATATTGGCATCATCAAGCGGTGCATCCACCTCGTCGAGGACGCAAATCGGGGCCGGGTTGGTAAGGAACAAACCAAAGATCAGCGCAACCGCAGTCAACGCCTGTTCTCCGCCTGACAATAGGGTCAGCGCGGCAAGCTTTTTTCCCGGCGGTTGCGCGTAAATTTCGAGACCAGCCTCCAGTGGATCATCGCTGTCGATCAAAGCCAGGTGCGCCGTGCCGCCATTGAACAGGGTTGAAAATAGTCGCTGAAAATGCTGGTTCACTTCCTCGAACGCTGCAAGAAGGCGCGTGCGACCTTCGCGGTTAAGGCTGCCGATTGATCCGCGTAACCGGTTGATCGCTTCGCTCAGTTCGTCGCGTTCAATCACAGATTTGCTATATTCGCCCTCAATTTCCGCCAATTCCTGCTCGGCAACCAGATTGACCGGGCCAAGCCGTTCGCGGTCCGCCACAAACCGGTCGTGCTGTCCAGATTCAGCTGCCGCATCGCGGATCGTGTCCGCATCGAAACCTACCTTTTCGGGCAATAGGGGCGGTGGACATTCAAAGCGCTCGCCCGACACCCGCCCCATTTCGATGCGCCGCAATTCCTGATTTTCAGCCCGGGCGATAGCGCCGGCGCGCGTTTCACGAACAGCGGCGAGCGCCTCTCCAGCTTCGGCAAGTTTGGCCTCAATCTCGCGGAGCACGCCTTCGGCATCGCGTTCGTATTGGGCCGCGTGTGTTGCTTCGGACGATAGACGGTCAGCATCAACCCCCAGGCGGTCGATCTTTCCATCAAGTGCGACGGGTGCTTCGGCTAAAGTCAGTGCTTCTACTTCGGCAGATTTGGCGCGTTTGGCCATTTCTTCGATCCGCCTTGCCGCTTCACCGGAGCGATTTTTCCAGTCGCGGCTCTCGGCAAATGCGGATTGAAGCCGGGCCTGATCGTCGACAATTGACCGCTCTAGCGTGGCAGCCTCTGCCCGCAGTTGCGCGACAATTGCACGTGTGGATTCCGCCGAAGCCTGAAGCGCAGCAACGTGTTGCGCGGTATCAACGCCATCTGGAAGGGCGACCCGGGCGGCATGGGCAGCGCGGGTTTCAACCTCGGCTTCGCCCCGTTCGCCGCCAACGCGCAAAATTCGTTCGGCCATTTCGGCCCGGCGGGACGACAGGCGCTCCAGTGCCGTTGCCGCCTGATCGGCTTCACGCGCCGACATGCGCGCGCGGTTTTCGGCATTGACGTGAAGCTGGCGTCCCGCGTCTGATGCCGCCCCGGCATCATCCATTGCCGTCTGGGCATCCAAAGAAACCGCGCGTGCGTGTTCGACCGAAGCTTGAGTTTCGGGGAAGTCTCCGGCGATCGCTTCAAGTCGGTTGATTCGCACCAAACGTTCAGCAGCAGCAGCGCCTTGATCGGTTGCAATATAGCCGTCCCAGCGGCGGAGTTTTCCATCCCGCGTCACGATTCGCTGGCCGACTTTCAATGCGACGCCATCATCATGATCGACGACTGCAATTTGCGCCAGACGTCGGGCCAGTTCACGCGGTGCAGAGACATAATCTGATAACGATGCGGAGCCTTGAGGCAGGCTGGGGTCATTTTGTTGTATGAGAGATCCTGACCACATTCTGGCACTTTCGCCGCCAATGTCTGCATCCAGATCATCACCAAGCGCGGCCGCCAAAGCACGTTCATAGCCCGGTGTGGCCTTGACTTGCCTCAGGGCTTTGTTGCCGCCGTCGGTAGTTGAAACCGCCCGTTCGAGCGCGCGTGCTTCGCCTTCAAGTGCGGCGAGTGTGGCCTGTGCAGATGCCATGTCCTGCTGTGCTTGGTCGCGTTTCGATGCAGCGGATTCCCGTGCTTTATCAGCCGCAGCAACAGCAACCAGCGCCGTTTCGGCTTCGGCTAGCGCACCCTCATTCGCCCTTTTCGCTGCCGCCAGCGCATCGCGTAGCGGCCCCTCATCTCCGATCTGCGTTAATTGCTGTTCAAGCTGGGTCTGGTCACGCTGAGCCCGATCGAGGCGGATTGACGCAGCGGCCATCGCAGCATCGGCGACGCGAGCCTCCGCCTGTTCGCGCGCTTGTGCGGACATTGAATGGGCGAGTGCCACTTCAGCATCGCGCGTCACCGCTTCGGCGCGTGCCAGCCGGTCTTTTATTTCGGGGCTATCACTTTGTGTCGCGGCAATGCGGGATTCGAGTATTTTTGCTTCATGGGCAAGCCGCGCCAGCGCCTCAGCAGCGTCACCTGCAAGCGCGCCTTCACGTTCACGGTCGGCCTCTAGCCGCGTGGTTTGCGATGCCAGTTCAGCAATCCGCCGGTCGAGCGCGGCCCGCTCGGTCTTCAGCACTGCCAATTGGTGACCTGCTTCATTCGCCTTGTCGCGCGCGGATAGCGCGGCTGCCCGCAACTCGGCGAGTTTTTGGACCGCCTGTGTTTGATAGGCAGCGGCGGCGCGCTGCGTTTCGGCGGCCCGCTCAACAGCATCCTGCGCGGTGGCGGCTTCGGCTTTTGCGGCGTCAGCAGCGGCAGCAGCGTCCCGCCAGCGGGCGAAAATCAACCGGCCCTCGGCAGTGCGGATGTCATCACTTAATCTGCGATATCGTTCCGCCGCGCGGGCCTGACGCCGTAGGGAAGCGGTCCGACTTTCCATGTCGGTCAGCAATTCGCTCAACCGACCAAGGTTGGTTTCGGTCGCTCGCAATTTCTGTTCTGCATCTTTGCGGCGGACATGGAGGCCGGAAATTCCCGCCGCCTCTTCAAGCATGGCGCGACGTTCGGCCGGCTTGGCCGCGATGACGGAACCGATCCTGCCCTGACTTACCAACGCTGGCGAATGGGCACCCGTGGCTGCATCGGCAAAGACCAGCGAAATATCCTTTGCGCGTACATCCCGCCCATTCAGTCGATAAGCAGAGCCAGCACCGCGTTCGATCCGGCGGACGACTTCAACTTCGCGGTCATCATTGGCGGCGTCGCTTTCGGCCAGGATGGAAACTTCGGCAAAGTCGCGCGACGGTCGGGTGGCGGTTCCAGCGAAAATGACATCGTCCATCGCGCCGCCGCGCAACGATTTTGCACTGCCTTCGCCCATCACCCATCGGATAGCCTCCAACAGATTGGATTTGCCACACCCGTTTGGCCCGACAACGCCCGTCAGGCCCGGCTCGATCCGCAATTCGGCCGGATCGACAAAGCTTTTGAACCCGGTCAGTTTGAGGCGTTTGATCCGCAATTATCTGGCCTATGCCCCGGCTTCGATCAGCTTGGGCTTCAGTAATTCCCACGACGCCGTGTTTTCAATGGTCAGCCCGTTGATCACGAAGGTCGGCGTGCCCTGCACTTTGAATTCTTCCTGACCGATCTGGGTCATTTTCACCAATGCGTCCGTCGCCTTGGCATCGGCCAGACAGGCTTTGACCTGGTCGCTGCTGATCCCGCGTTGCTGAACGAATGTATCCAGCCCGAGCTTGGTCGCGAGCGTCGCCGACAATTGGATCGGCGTCATCGCACCGTAAGCCTTTTGATCTTCCTCGGTAATGTCCCGGGTTTTACCCAGCCAATCCCCTTGGGCGGCAAACAATTGCTCGGTAATCGGAAAAAATGGGCCGGGTCCGCCGCAACGGGCAAGCAGAGATGCCGGAATATCAATTGGGCCAAGAATGAAATTGCGGAACTCGTAGGACACACTTCCTTTGTTGATCATGGCCCGAAGCTCAGTGGCGGATGCCTCAGAAAATTCAGCACAGTGGCTGCACGACAATGCGCCATATTCGACGAGCTTGATCTCCGCATTCGGATTGCCCATCAACATGCCGCCGTAAGATGTGGCGGACGTCGTTTCAGCCCAACTCGATCCAGCAGGCGCTGCGACCGTTGCGGATTGCCCAGACGCATTGTTAGCCGCTTTTTCTCCGCACCCGGCCAAAGCGAGTAATGCACTTGTCGCAAGCATCAGTTTGTTTGACATTGTTCATGGTCCTTCTTTGTCAGTTTGCGCTGGTCGCGGCGGTTAAAGTGGGTTCAATCGCTTCCCACGTGTCGGCATATGGCCCGGGGGTTCCGTTGATCAGGAAATAGGGCGTGCCCGAAATTTTGCGGGTTTGAAAGGCTTCCTTGGTCATTGCGATGACGGTCGTATGCATCGGTTTGCTGGCAAGGCAGGCATTCATTTGTGTGACGTTCAATCCCCGGGCCTGCATAAGGGCAGTCAGACCAGTTGTTCGGGCGATTGCTTGTAGTCTCGTTGGCAGAGGCGATTTCGCAAAACGCTTGGCATCGCGCACCTCAAAAAGCTGAACATTGGCAATCCAGACATCATGAAACGCCATGATGGCTTCGGTATGGCCAAATGTTTTTGCGGGCCCTCCGCACCGCGCCAAGATCGCCGCTGTCAGATCGTAGGGGTCACGAACGGCATTGCGCAGTTCCA